>NZ_JBIARX010000001.1:794148-842501 GCF_042890265.1 Streptomyces sp. NPDC002209
CGCGGCCGCCCCCCGCCCACCCCACCACCCCCCGCCCCGCCGGGGGGGGGGGGGGGGGCGGGGGGGGGGGGGGGGGGCCCCCCCGGGCCCCGGGGGGGGGGGGGCCCCCCCCGGGGGGGGGCCCCCACGGCCGTGCAGCGGATCAGGCTTCGGTCGGAGCCGAGACGGACGGCTGCGACTGCTGCTCGGCCGCCGCGGTCTTCTTCGTCGCGCGCTTCGCCACGGTCTTCTTGGCCGTCGCCTTCTTCGCGACGGTCTTCTTGGCGGCCGTCGCCTTCTTGGCGGCGGTGGCCTTCTTCGCCGGGGCCTTCTTGGCAGCCGTCTTGCGGACCGCCTTCTTGGCCGGCTTCTCGGCCGGGGCGGCCTCCTCGCCCTCTGCGGCCTCCGCTGCCTCGGCCGGGGCCGGGGCGGCCTCGGGCTCGGCGGCGGGGGTCTCGACGACCAGTACGGCAGCCTCCGCCGCGCCTGCCGGGGAACCGGCGGGTGCGGTGGCCTTGCGGGTGGCGCGCCGACGCGGACGGGCCGGTGCGGCCTCCGCCACGGAGGCCTCCGCGGCCGGCGCCTCGGCGACGGGCTCGGGCTCGGCCTCCGCCGGGGCGACGGGCTCCGGGGCGGCCTCGGCGGCCGGCTCGGGCTCCGGGGCGGCCTCGGCCGCAGCCGGGGCGCCCGCCGGGGCCGTGGCCTTGCGGGTGGCACGGCGACGCGTGCGGCCCTTGGGGGCGACCTCGACCGGCTCGGCGGCTTCCACGGCCTCGGCGACGACCTCGGAGGCCGGCTCGAGCACCGTGTCGGCCGCCTCGGTCACCGGCTCGGCCTCGACCACCGGCTCCGCCGCCGGAGCGGCGACGGGCTCGGCCTCGGCCACGGGGGCCGCGGCCGGGACGGCCGGAGCCGCCTGGGCGGCCGCACCGCGCGGGGCACCCGCCGGAGCGGTCGCCTTGCGGGTGGCACGGCGGCGGTTGCGACGGCCGCTCAGGCCGGCCGCGGCCTCCGCCTCCGCCGGGCTGCTGTAGAGCTCCTCGTCCGCGACGAACGCCGGCTCGGGCAGCGCCACCGGCGCCGCGAGCTCGGCGGCCACCTCGGCCTCGGTCTCGGTCTCGGCCTCGAGCGCCTCGAGCTCGACGCTCGCAGCGCCCTCGATCTCGTGGTCGTGCTCGTGGCCACGGCCGCCGCGACGCTTCGCCCGCTTGCCGTTGCCACCGCCGCCGACCGCGGTCGGCGTCTCCATGTGCACGATCACACCGCGCCCGTTGCAGTGGACACAGGTCTCGGAGAAGGACTCCAGCAGGCCCTGGCCCACCCGCTTGCGGGTCATCTGGACCAGGCCCAGCGAGGTCACCTCGGCGACCTGGTGCTTCGTACGGTCGCGGCCCAGGCACTCCAGCATGCGCCGCAGGACCAGGTCGCGGTTCGACTCCAGGACCATGTCGATGAAGTCGATGACGACGATGCCGCCGAGGTCGCGCAGCCGCAGCTGGCGCACGATCTCCTCGGCCGCCTCCAGGTTGTTCCTGGTGACGGTCTCCTCGAGGTTGCCGCCCTGACCGGTGAACTTGCCGGTGTTGACGTCGATGACGATCATCGCCTCGGTCTTGTCGATCACGAGGGAACCGCCCGAGGGCAGCCACACCTTGCGGTCGAGCGCCTTGGCGAGCTGCTCGTCGATCCGGTACGTCGCGAAGACGTCCACCTCGGAGGTCCAGCGCGACAGCCGGTCGGCCAGGTCCGGGGCGACGTGCGAGACGTAGCCGTGGATGGTCTCCCAGGCGCTGTCACCGCTGACGATGACCTTCGAGAAGTCCTCGTTGAAGATGTCGCGCACGACGCGGACGGTCATGTCCGGCTCGCCGTACAGCAGGCTCGGCGAAGAGGTCGAGATCTGCTTCGACTTCTTCTGGATGTCCTCCCACTGGGCCTGCAGACGCTCGACGTCGCGACGCAGCTCGTCCTCGCTCGCCCCCTCGGCGGCGGTGCGCACGATGACGCCCGCGTCCTCGGGGACGATCTTCTTGAGGATGGTCTTCAGACGCGCGCGCTCGGTGTCGGGCAGCTTGCGGCTGATACCGGTCATCGAGCCCTCGGGCACGTAGACCAGGTAGCGGCCGGGCAGCGAGACCTGGCTGGTGAGACGGGCGCCCTTGTGGCCGATCGGGTCCTTGGTGACCTGCACCAGGACCGACTGGCCGGACTTCAGGGCGGACTCGATGCGGCGCGGCCCGTTGGCCATGCCGAGCGCCTCGAAGTTGACCTCGCCGGCGTACAGGACGGCGTTGCGGCCCTTGCCGATGTCGATGAAGGCGGCCTCCATCGACGGCAGCACGTTCTGGACCTTGCCCAGGTAGACGTTGCCGACGTACGAGGTGGCTTCTTCCTTGTTGACGTAGTGCTCGACGAGCACGTTGTCCTCGAGGACGCCGATCTGGGTGCGCTCGCCGGCCTGGCGGACGACCATCACGCGCTCGACGGCCTCACGGCGGGCCAGGAACTCGGCCTCGGTGATGATCGGCACGCGGCGGCGGCCCTGCTCGCGGCCCTCGCGGCGGCGCTGCTTCTTCGCCTCCAGACGGGTCGAGCCCTTGATGGACTGCACCTCGTCGGACGGCTCGGCCTTCTCGCGCGCCGGGCGCGGCTCGCGGACCTTGACGACGGTGCGTACGCCGTCCTCCTCGCCCGCTTCGCCCTCGGCCGTGACGTCGGCGGGCTCACCGCTGCGGCGGCGACGGCGACGGCGGCGACGGCTGGAGCTGGAGCCCAGGGCGCCGGTCTCGTCGTCCTCCTCGGCGGAGTCCTCTTCCTCTCCCGCCTCCTGCTCGGCGGCCTCCGCCTCGGCCTCGTCCTCGGCGGACTCGTCCAGGTCGGCGGCCTCGCCGCGGCGACGGCGGCGGCCGCCACGGCGGCGGCGGCGGGACGGGCGCTCGCCCGTCTCGTCGCCCTCTTCGAACTCGGCAGCCTCTTCGTCGAGCTCGGCGGCCTCGTCCTCGGCGCGCTCCACGTCGGCCAGCGACACCGGCGCGGACTCCGCGACCGGGGCGGCCTCGACCGCACCGCGGCCACGGCGGCGGCGACGGCCGGCCGGCTGCGGGGCGGGGGCCTGGACGGTCTCGGCCTCGGCCTCGAGCTCGTCCTCCTCCTCGACCTCTTCGGCCGGGGCGGCTGCGGCGGCGGCCGCGGCGGCCATGGCGGCGGTCTCCGGGGTCTGGAACATGGGCTCGGTGAAGACCGGCGCCTGGAAGACGGCCACGGCGGGGCGCGCGGCGCGGCGGCCACGAGCCGGGGCGGCGGGCTCCTCCTCGACGGCGGGCTCCACCGGCGCGGCCTGGGCGGCCGGAGCCGCGGAGCGGGTGGCGCGGCGGCGGCCGCCGCGCTTGGGGGAGTCGACGGCGTCGGCGACGGTCACGGTGGCCTTGGGAGCGGCCTCCTCCACGACGGTCTCGGCGGCGGGCGTCTCGGGGGCGGCGACGGCGCGGGTCGCACGACGACGGGCACGCGGCGCGGGAGCCGCAGCCTCCTCGACAACCGGAGCAGCCGGAGCAGCCGGAGCGGCAGCCTCGACGACGACCTCGGCAGCAGGCGCCTCGGGGGCGGCCACGGCACGGGTCGCACGACGACGGGCACGCGGCGCGGGAGCCGCAGCCTCCTCGACGACCGGAGCAGCCGGAGCGGCAGCCTCTACGACGACCTCGGCAGCAGGCGCCTCGGGAGCAGCCACGGCACGGGTCGCACGACGGCGGACACGCGGCGCCGGAGCCGCAGCCTCCTCGACGACCGGAGCAGCCGGGGCGGCAGCCTCGACGGCGGCCTCGGCGGCGGCCGGAGCCTCGGGAGCGGCGACGGCGCGCGTCGCACGACGACGGGCACGCGGCGCCGGTGCCTCCTCGGCGGCCGGAGCAGCCGCAGCGGCAGCCTCTACGACGACCTCGGCGACAGGAGCCTCGGTGGCGGCCACGGCGCGGGTCGCGCGGCGGCGGGTGCGGGCCGGGGCGGCGGCCGGGGCAGCCTCCTCGACGGCGGCGGCGGGGGCGGCCGGAGCGGCCTCGGTCACCTCGGCGGCCGGGGTCGCGGTCGCACCGGGCGGGCCGGCGGGCCGCGACGCGGCACGGCGACGCCTGCGCGGAGGCAGGTTGTCGCTCGGGCTGCCGCTGTCGGCGCCACCGGTGGTGTTGTTGGTTTCGTTGTTGAGCATGCGGGCGGTTCTCCCGTCACGCTCCCGGGCGCCGCGGCTGACTTCCGGTCCGGCACGGCCCCGCGCGATCAGCGCGGAACCGGCCTCCGGGGCGCGTTCGCCACACGGGAGCTGTAGTCCATGGCCGCCGGTTCCGTACGTCTTGTCCGTACGGCCTGGCGGAAGTCTTCAGGTCTGTGCGCGGCCCGACCCAGGTGGCTCCCGAGTGCCAGGGCTGCGCGACGACGACGATCCCTACGCGGCGGGACCTTCCGGCGCCTTCGCGTCGGCGGCTACGGAGGCCGTGGGTGGGGCGGCCGTGACAGCCTCGCGGTCGGGCGCGAGCGGGTCGGTCACCGTGCCGGACTCCTCGTCGAAGAGCCCCTGCGCCAGCCTGGTCACCGCTGCGGGGACCGGCGGCGCCAGGTCGGCCACAGCTCGGAGACCGGACAGGACGTCGTCGGGTCGCACGGCAGGTGTCAGATGCCGAACAACCAGCCGCAGTATCGCACAGGCATTGTCCAGCGGCCTATCAGCCGGGGCAGGAACCGCCTCGAGGCTGACCACAGCCCCGCGGGTGTCGAAGCTGCGCATGCCGTTCTTGGTGCGGCGCTGCACCTCGACCGCCTCGGCGGCGAGGAAGGCCTCGACCGCGCGCTCGGCTTCGGCGACCTCCACGCCCTCCAGCCGCAGCTCCCACACGGAGGCCGTCAGCCGGTCGGCGAGCCCGGAGGTGCGGGCCTCGACGGCCTCGATGATGTCGAGCCCGACCGGCATCGACTCGTCGAGGAGCTCGCGGAGCTTCTCGGGGTCGCGGGGCTCGGCAAGGGCGATCTCGAGGTACTCGGCCTCGCTGCCGGTGCCGGTCGGCGCGGCGTTCGCGTACGAGACGCGGGGGTGCGGGGTGAAGCCCGCCGAGTACGCCATGGGCACCTCGGCGCGGCGCAGGGCCCGCTCGAACGCGCGCTGGAAGTCTCGGTGGCTGGTGAACCGGAGGCGGCCGCGCTTGGTGTAGCGCAGTCGGATGCGCTGCACCACCGGTGCGGGGGGTGGGCCTTCGGGCTGTCGCTTGCCCAGTGGTTCTTCTCCTTGTGCGGGGCTCCGCGGCTCGCGCGTCGCCCTGAGGTCTGGTGAGCCTGCCGGCCACGCCGTGCCCTCCGGCTCACCCCTGCTTCTGTTCGTGCAGGGAGATCTCGGGGGCGGGCGCGTTCTTGCCTGCGGCTGTCGTACTACCCAGAGTACGCGCCCGTGACCTCGCCGGTTCCCGGCCGGGGCCCCCGAACAGCACCTTTCGCACGTCGGCCCGGACCTCGCGGACGGTGGCCCGGACGGTGCGCCACACCTCCCGTACGACATGTCCGACCGGCGTCAGCACGTGCCGGTACACCTGCGCCACGGGCCGGCCCACGAGCACCCAGCCGACCAGCCGGACCCCCCGCCACACGGCCCGCACGATCCGCCCGGCGACGTGCCAGGCCCAGACGAGCACCTGCCCGAGGGGCACGAGCAGGTACGCGTACGCCCCGACCGCCACGGGCCGCAGCAGATACCGGTAGACCACGGAGCCGATCACGGCCAGTCCGTGCCCGACCGGGGTGAGCACGTACCGGTGGAAGACGGCACCCACCCGGGCCAGCCCCCGCCCGACGGGCGCGAGCACGTACCGCCACAGCCCCACCCAGGGCCAGACGAACAGGGTCATGCAGAGCGCCCACACCAGCCACGTCAAGCCCTTGACCAGCGGGGCGACCACGTACCGCAGCCCGCCGCGCCCCACCCAGGCCAGCGCCACACCGAGCGGACGCAGGAGGTACGCGTACAGAACCCGCCCGGCGGGAGCGAGGAGAAACTCGTGCACGGGCCGGACCACGTACCGCCACAGCCCCGCCCAGGGCCAGACGAACACCAGCTTGATCAGCACGGTCAGCACCCGGCCGATACCGCGCAGCACCGGCTGGAGGACGTACACGGAGAACGGCCCCAGCACACGCCGCTGGACGGCCTGCCCGAACGCGACGAGCAGATCCCAAACCACCCGTACGGGCAGTACGACGATCAGGGCCACGATCTTGACGGGTATCCGCACGACCCCCACGAGGCAGCCCTCGCCACTCCCCCCGCCCCCCGGCTTCTCACGTTCCATACCCGTAAGGACACCCGGAACCCCCCAACCGTTGCGGCGGGCAGACCCCCGGTCAGTCGATGGACCCCGGCTCGGCCAGCCACCGGGTGCGGAGGTCGATGTGCTTGGCGAGAGTCTCGAAATCCCGGTCGTAGTGGAGCACCGTCAGGCGGTGCCTCGCCGCAGTGACCGCGACCACAAGGTCCACCACTCCCGCCGAGCGCACGCAGCCGGCCTCGGCCAGGGCCTGCTGCACGGCCCCGACGCGGACCCACACGTCGTCCGGGATCCCCTGCCACACGTAGAGGTCCGCGAACGCCTGCCGCATCGCGACGTATTGGGCGGCCGACCGGGCCGAGTACAGTGCCTCGGCCTGCGTCGCCGCGCACATGCCGATGCGTCCGGCAGCGAGCGCCGACCGCCACGTGGAGAACGGCCCCGGGAGCGTGATGCGGTGCGCGGCGGAGGTGTCGATGAGGAACGCCCCCTCGGTCAGCTCCCCCACGGCCCCCGCACCTCTTCCTTGAATCCGGGTTCCCGCCCCTTGTCGAAGGCGCCTTCCTCATCGAGCTTGATGAGTGCTGCCAGCGCTCGCTCCCGGCGCAGCCGTGCTCCTATTTCTGCGAGCGCGGCGTTGACCGTGTCCTTCTTCGTCGTGGTGCCGAGGACCTCCGCGGCCAGCGCGAGCGCTTCCTCGTTGATGTCGATCACGGTCTTGGCCATGCCGGCCACCTCCTGGCAGCTGGGGTGGAGTATTGCTCCACGCTCGCCTCAAGGATATCCGCGAGACGTATCTGCTGAAACCTTCAACCGGCGACCGAATGAATATGCCCCCCACCGTTCCCGGTGAGGGGCATGTTCGGGACGCGCGCCGCGTCAGCCGGGGGTCACTTCACGACCGACAGCGGCAGCAGCTTCTGGCCCGTGGGGCCGATCTGGATGTGCGTGTCCATCTGCGGGCACACGCCGCAGTCGAAGCACGGGGTCCAGCGGCAGTCCTCGACCTCCGTCTCGTCGAGGGCGTCCTGCCAGTCCTCCCAGAGCCAGTCCTTGTCGAGACCGGAGTCCAGGTGGTCCCAGGGCAGGACCTCCTCGTAGGTGCGCTCGCGGGTCGTGTACCAGGCGACGTCCACGCCGTAGGCCGGCAGCGTCTTCTCCGCGGCCTCCATCCAGCGGTCGTACGAGAAGTGCTCGCGCCAGCCGTCGAAGCGGCCGCCCGACTCGTACACGGCGCGGATCACGTCGCCGATGCGGCGGTCGCCGCGCGAGAGGAGGCCCTCGACGATGCCCGGCTTGCCGTCGTGGTAGCGGAAGCCGATCGAGCGGCCGTACTTCTTGTCGGCGCGGATCTTGTCGCGGAGCTTGCCCAGGCGGGCGTCCGTCTCCTCGGCCGACAGCTGCGGCGCCCACTGGAACGGGGTGTGCGGCTTCGGCACGAATCCGCCGATCGACACCGTGCAGCGGATGTCGTTCTGGCCGGAGACCTCGCGGCCCTTGGCGATGACGTTGACCGCCATGTCGCCGATCTGGAGCACGTCCTCGTCGGTCTCGGTCGGCAGGCCGCACATGAAGTACAGCTTCACCTGGCGCCAGCCGTTGCCGTAGGCGGTGGCCACCGTCCGGATCAGGTCCTCTTCCGAGACCATCTTGTTGATGACCTTGCGCATGCGCTCGGAGCCGCCCTCGGGGGCGAAGGTCAGACCGGAGCGGCGCCCGTTGCGGGTCAGCTCGTTCGCCAGGTCCACGTTGAACGCGTCCACACGGGTCGACGGCAGGGACAGGCCCACCTTGTCGTCCGTGTAGCGGTCCGCGAGGCCCTTGGCGATGTCCGCGATCTCGGTGTGGTCCGCCGAGGAGAGCGACAGGAGGCCGACCTCCTCGAAGCCGGTCGCCTTCAGACCCTTCTCGACCATCTCGCCGATGCCGGTGATGCTTCGCTCCCGCACGGGGCGCGTGATCATGCCGGCCTGGCAGAAACGGCAGCCGCGGGTGCAACCGCGGAAGATCTCGACGGACATCCGCTCGTGGACGGTCTCGGCGAGCGGGACCAGCGGCTGCTTCGGGTACGGCCACTCGTCGAGGTCCATGACCGTGTGCTTGGACACGCGGTACGGGACGCCCGACTTGTTCGGCGCGACGCGCGCGATGCGCCCGTCGGGCAGGTAGTCGACGTCGTAGAAGCCCGGCACGTAGACCTGGCCGGTCCTGGCCAGGCGGAAGAGGACCTCCTCGCGCCCGCCCGGACGGCCCTCGGCCTTCCACGTGCGGATGATCTCGGTCATGTCGAGAACGGCCTGCTCGCCGTCGCCGATGACCGCGCAGTCGATGAATTCCGCGATCGGCTCGGGGTTGAAGGCCGCGTGGCCGCCCGCGAGGACGATGGGGTGGTCGACCGTACGGTTCCTGGCCTCGAGCGGGATGCCCGCCAGGTCCAGGGCCGTGAGCATGTTCGTGTAGCCCAGCTCCGTGGAGAAGGACAGGCCGAACACGTCGAAGGCGCCCACGGGGCGGTGGCTGTCCACGGTGAACTGCGGCACCTTGTGCTCGCGCATCAGTTCTTCGAGGTCGGGCCACACGCTGTAGGTGCGCTCCGCAAGCACGCCTTCGCGCTCGTTCAGCACCTCGTACAGGATCATGACGCCCTGGTTGGGCAGCCCGACCTCGTACGCGTCCGGGTACATGAGCGCCCAGCGGACGTCACACGAATCCCACGGCTTGACGGTGGAGTTGAGCTCACCACCGACGTACTGGATGGGCTTCTGCACATGCGGGAGCAGAGCTTCGAGCTGTGGGAAGACCGACTCGGACATCACGCGACTTTCGTGAAGCGGGCAGGGGGCGACTCTCAAGCGTAACCCGAGGCGCAGCCGCCACCCGCCGCCAAGATCACCGCCTAGGTGGCGAGGTCCGCCCGGAGCGCGGGGTCGCAGGCCTGCGCCCATACGTCCGGAAGTTCCCGTTCACGCCGCTCGGCCAGGGCTTCCTCGCGGGCGTAGAGCACGCCCCAGGTGAAAGCGGACTCCCCTGCTCCGGCCGCTTGGACACCGAGGCCGTGCAGGGCTTCGCGGGCGACGACGCTGTCCTGGTGGTCGCCGAGCAGGGTCTGGACCGATTTCATCGCCTTGGCCAGCTGTTTTGCCGGTTTTCCGAGCGCGGGTGCGGCGGCCTCCGCCGCGTAGCGGGCGCGTTTGGCGGCCTTGCGGGCCTCGTGCAGTGCCAGGTCGCGCTCGTGGCCCGGTTCCAGGTCGAGGGCGCCCGCGACGCGGGTGGCGAGCCGCCCGTAGTCGCGCAGGGCGGCCTTGGACAGGGCCCGGGCGGCGGGCTTGGCCGCGCCGGGGAGCAGGGGCGGGTCGGCGAGCAGGGCATCGAGGGCGTCGAGCAGGGCGGCGTACCGCTTGGCGTCGAGGGCGGCGAGGGCGCGGCGGCGGGTTCCCGAGCGGCGGGCGTTGTTCCAGACCCGCAGGCGGCCGCGGACGGGTCCGAGCAGGAGGGTGCGGGGGAGCTCGGTGATGCGGGTCTGGATGCGCTCGGAGAGGACTTCCTGGTCGCGGTCGAGGCCGAGCTCGGCGGCCAGCCAGCGCAGCTCTTCGCCGAGCGGGTCGGTGGCGGTGCGGTCGAGGACCTTGCGGTGGGTCTTGAAGGCGCTGCGCATGCGGCGGCAGGCGACCCGCATCTGGTGGACGGAGTCGGGCAGGTTGCGGCGCACGGCGGGGTCCTGGGCGACGAGGGCGTCGCGCTGTTCGCGCAGGTACGCGAGGACGTGCGCGCCCGCGGTGTCCTCGGGGAGGTCGGGCTCGGGCCGTGGAGGCGGCGCGGCGGCGGTCTCGGTGAGGGCGCGGGCGAGTTTGGAGGGGGCGTCGGAGACGTGGAGCCCGGCTTTGCGGAACTTCTTCTCGACGGCGTCGAGGAGGGCCGGGTCGACCCCGTCGGCGAGTTCCACCTCGACCTCGGTCCAGGCTGCGGCGGCATCGTCGCGCTCGGCGCGGACGTCGTCGGTGGAGAGTTCGGCGAGGAGGGTGCCGTCGGCGTCGAGGAGGTGGGTGACGCGGCGCGAGGAGAGCAGCCGGACCTGGGGTTCCAGGGGGGTGTCGCGGACGCGGGAGCGGACGAGGGCGGCGAGGGAGCGGGGGACGGTGTCGCTGAGGGGGGCGGCGACCTCGTCGCGGACGCCCGGGGAGACGGGGAGTTTGAGGTGCCAGCCGGCGTCGGCCCCGCCGGTGCGGCGTCTGAGGGTGAGGCCGTCTGCGGCGAGCCGCTGGTCGGGGGTGTCGTAGTAGACCGCGTCGAGGTCGACGGTGCCCCGGTCGGCGACGGCCGCGATCGCGGCCGTGCCGGTCAGGTCCGGGACTCCGCGGCGCGCGGCCTTGCTCGTCGTGAACTCGAATTTGCGCTCGATCTCGCGTTTCGTGTCCGCCATGGATCGAACTTAGTCCTGAACGGATCACGACGGCAGGGTGAACGGGGAATCCACGGCGGAATGCGGCCGAAGATCGGCCCCCGCTAGGCCGACATCGGCCGTTGCACCCTGATCGACTGGAGCAGTCCGACCGCCACCCACACCGCGAACATGGACGAGCCCCCGTAGGAGACGAACGGCAGCGGCAGCCCCGCCACCGGCATGATCCCGAGGGTCATCCCGATGTTCTCGAACGCCTGGAAGGAGAACCAGGCGATGATCCCGGCGCACACGATCGTCCCGTACAGCTCGGTGGTCTCGCGGGCGATCATGCACGCCCGCCACAGCACGATGCCGAGCAGGACGAGGATCAGCCCGGCGCCGACGAAGCCCAGCTCCTCCCCCGCCACCGTGAAGACGAAGTCGGTCTGCTGTTCGGGCACGAACTGTCCGGTGGTCTGCGAGCCCTTGAAGAGCCCGGAGCCGGTCAGTCCGCCGGAGCCGATGGCGATGCGCGCCTGGTTGGTGTTGTAGCCGACGCCGGCGGGGTCGAGGTCGGGGTTGGCGAAGGCCGCGAAGCGGTTGATCTGGTACTCGTCGAGCACGCCGAGCTGCCAGATCAGGATGGCCCCGGCCGCGCCGGAGCCCATCAGCCCCAGCACCCAGCGGTTGGAGGCGCCGGAGGCGAGCAGCACGCCGAGCACGATGATGACCATGACCATGACGGAGCCGAGGTCGGGCATCAGCATGACGATGCCCATAGGTGCGGCGGCCAGGCACAGCGCCTTGACCACGGTGCGGTGGTCGGGGTGGGCGAGGTCGCCCGCGTCCACCCGGGTGGCCAGCAGCATGGCCATGACCAGGATGATCGTGATCTTCACGAACTCGGAGGGCTGGAGCGAGAAGCCGCCGCCGATCACGATCCACGCGTGGGCGCCGTTGATGGTCGCGCCGAGCGGGGTGAGCACGGCGAGGATGAGCACCAGGGAGAGCCCGTACAGGATCGGCACGGCGCCGCGCAGGGTGCGGTGGCCGAGCCAGATGGTGCCGATCATCAGGACGAGCCCGATGCCGGTGTTCAGGGCGTGGCGGACCAGGAAGTAGTACGGGTCGCCCTGGTTGAGCTGGGTGCGGTTGCGGGTCGCCGACCACACCAGCAGGGCGCCGATGAAGGACAGGGCGAGCGCCGACAGGAGTATCGGCCAGTCGAGCCGGCGCAGCACCGAGTCGCGCGAGGTCAGTTTGGCCATCGCGCCGCGCTCGGGCGCGTACCGGGATACGGAGAACTTGTTGGCGGTCTGCATCGGGTCTCAGTCCTGCCGCGCGACGGGCGGGGCGGGGGGACCGGCGAGCGCGGGCACCGGTTCCTCCGGGGACGGGGGCACGTACGGCTTGATGTCGGGGGCGACGATGGAGCCGTCGGGCTGGATGGTGGGCAGCTTGGCCTCCGGCTTGAGCAGAAAGGCCTTGGCGACGTCCTGTTTGCCGGCCATGTCGAGACCGTAGATGGCGTTGTAGACGTTGCGGACGGCGGGTCCGGAGGCACCCGAACCGGTACCGCCCTGGGAGATCGTCATCACGATCGTGAAGTCCTCGGTGTACGTGGCGAACCACGAGGTGGTCTGCTTGCCGTAGACCTCGGCGGTACCGGTCTTGGCGTGCATCGGGATCTGCTTCTGCGGCCAGCCGCCGAAGCGCCAGGCGGCGGTGCCGCGGGTGGCGACGCCCTCCAGGGCGGCGCCGATCTTGCGGCGGGTGACCTCGGTCATGGGCAGCTTGCCGTGGGCCTGCGGCGGGATCGGCTCGACGTGCTTGCCGTCGGCGCTGATGACGGCCTTGCCGATGGTCGGGTTCCACATGGTGCCGCCGTTGGAGATGGCGGCGTAGATGGTGGCCATCTGGATCGGGGTGACCAGGGTGTCGCCCTGGCCGATGGAGTAGTTGATGGCGTCACCGGCGCGCATGAGGTTGCCTTCGAGGCAGTTCTCGTAGGACAGCAGCTCGACGTAGGTGCCGCCCTTCTTCCCGGTCTTGCACCACATGTCCTTGTTGGCTTCCCAGAACTTCTGCTTCCACCGGCGGTCGGGGACCCGGCCCTTCTCCTCGCCCGGCAGGTCGACGTGGGTCTCGGCGCCGAGGCCGAACTGGTGGGCGGTCTTGTAGAAGATCTCGGCCGGGGTCTTCTTCGGATGGAGCCCGCCGTCCTTGATCCACTGCTGGTGGCCGAGGGCGTAGAACACGGTGTCGCAGGAGACTTCGAGGGCCCGGCCGAGGGTGATGGAGCCGTGGCCCTGGGACTCGAAGTTCTTGAAGACCTGGCCGCCGATGGCGTAGGAGCTCGGGCAGGGGTAGCTCCCGTCGAAGTCGTACCCGGCGTTGACCGCGGCCGCGGTCGGGATGACCTTGAAGATGGAGCCCGGGGCGGCCTGGCCCTGGATCGCCCGGTTCATCAGCGGGACGTTGGACTCCTTGGCGGTGAGCCTCGCGTAGTCCTTGCCGGAGATGCCGCCGACCCAGATGTTCGGGTCGTACGTCGGGTTGGAGGCCATGGCCACGACGCGGCCCGTCTTGGACTCGAGGACGACGATGGCGCCGGCGTCGGCCTTGTAGGGGACGCCGGTGTTGCGGTCGATCTGCTTGCGGGCCTCGATCATGGCCGCGTTCAGCTCGAACTCGGCGACGCCCTGGACGCGGGCGTCGATGCTGGTCACGAGGTGGGCGCCGGGGATGGACGGGTCGTTCTTGGCCTGGCCCATGACGCGACCGAGGTTGTCGACCTCGTAGCGGGTGACGCCGGACTTGCCGCGCAGGGTCCGGTCGTACGTGCGTTCCAGGCCGAAGCGGCCGACCTGGTCGGAGCGCAGCAGCGGCGAGTTGGTGTTCTTGGCCTTCTGGATCTCGTCGTCGGTGACCGGGGAGAGGTAGCCGAGCACCTGGCCGGTGTTGGCGCCGCCGGGCGCGGGGTAACGGCGTACGGCGGTCGGCTCGGCGGTGATGCCGGGGAACTCCTCGGGGCGCTCGCGGATCTGCAGGGCCTGCTGGGTGGTGGCCTCGGTGGTGACCGGGATGGGCTGGTAGGGGGAACCGTTCCAGCAGGGCTTGGGGGTCTGGGAGTCGCAGATGCGGACCTTGTTCATGATGTCCTGCGGCTTCATGTCCAGTACGTCGGAGAGCCTGGTCAGGACGTCCTTGCCCTTGTCCTTCATCTTCATCAGCGCCGTGCGGCTGGCGGAGACGACCAGACGGGTCTCGTTGTCGGCGAGGGGGACTCCGCGGGCGTCCAGGATCGAACCGCGGACGGCCGGCTGGACGACCTGCTGGACGTGGTTGCTCTTGGCCTCGTGGTAGTACTCGGCGCCGTTGCGGACCTGGAGGTACCACAGGCGCCCGCCGAGGGTGAAGAGGAAGGAGAAGACGAGCACCTGGAGGATGACGAGACGGATCTGCACCCGGGAGGTGCGGCCGGTCTCGGGGACGTTGCTCACGGGATCTCCCCCCTCACAGCTTCTTGACGCTCTTCACACTCTTGATTCCCTTGACGCCCTTTATCCGGCCGGCCTTGTTGGCGCGGCTGCGGGCCGTCTTGAGTCGCAGGCCGCCGCGCTGGCTGCCGATGCGCAGGCCGGTGCCGCCGGAGAGCCAGCCGGAGGACACGTCGGCGGCCTTGGCCTGTCCGCCGTTCGCCTCGACGGCCATCGGGTCGTTCTCGGCGCGCCGGGCCAGCGCCATGATGAACGGCACGGTGAACGGGGCGAGCAGCAGGTCGTAGAGGGTCGCGGTGAACAGCAGCCCGGTCAGGCCCACGTGGCGGGCGGCGGTGTCGCCGACGAGGGCGCCCACCCCGGCGTAGAGCAGGGTGGAGCCGATCGCGGCGGCGACGACGGTCAGCATCGGCCCCCAGGCGGAGCGGAACCGCCCGGAGTCGGGGCGGGCCAGCCCGGCGGCGTACCCGATGACGCAGAGCACGAGCGCGTACCGCCCGGCGGCGTGGTCGGCGGGCGGGGCCAGGTCGGCCAGGAGTCCGGCGGCGAAGCCGATGAGCGCACCGCTGAGGTGCCCGTACACGAGGGCGAGGGCGACGACGGTGAGCAGGACCAGGTCGGGTACGGCGCCGGGCAGTTGCAGCCGGCCCAGGACGGAGACCTGGACGACGAGGGCGACCACGACGAGCGTGGCCGAAAGGAGGATCCGGTTGAAGCGCATGACGGTGGGCTCCTACTCGTCGGCCGGCTTGGCGGGCACACTGGCGGACGGCGACGGGGTGACCGTGACGGTGACCGTCGGGGTGGGCTTCACCTCGGGCTTGGGGGGCAGGACGGCGTCGCGCGGGTCCTCGCGCGGCGGCATGACGACGACGCCGACGATGTCCAGGCGCGAGAACCCGACGAACGGGCGGACCCAGATGGTGCGGGTCAGGTCGCCGCGCGAGGGGTCGACCTTGACCACTTCGCCGATCGGGACGCCGGGCACGAACGGCTTGTTGCCGCGGGAGCCGAACGTGACGAGCCGGTCGCCGGGGCTGACCTTGGCCTTGCCGTTGAGCATCTGGACGGACAGGGAGCGGTCGCCCTGGCCGGTGGCGAAGCCGAGTTCGCCGGTCTTCTCCAGGCGGGTGCCCACGGTGAAGTCGGGGTCGTTGGCGAGGACGACGGTGGCGGTGTCGGGGCCGACGGTGGCGACCCGGCCGACGAGCCCTTCCCCGTTGAGGACGGTCATGTCGCGTTCGATGCCGTCCTTGCTGCCGGCGTCGATGGTGACGGTCCAGGAGAAGCCCTGGGCCGCTCCTATGGCGATGACCTCGGCGCCCTTGATGCCGTACTGTCCGGCGCCGGCCCGCTTGAGCATCTCGTCGAGCTCGCGGATGCGGCTGCGGGTCTGGTCGTCGCTGCCCAGCCGGGCCTTCAGCGCCGCGTTCTCGCGCTCCAGCGTGGCGATGCGGTTGTGGCGCTCGCCGGAGTCCCGTACCGCCCCTATGGCGTTGGCGACCGGATCGACCGCGGTCGCCACACCTTCCTCGACCGGGCCGAAGACCGCTGCGGCGGCCTGCCGGGCGCCGTCGACCGGTGACTCCTCGCCTGCCCTGATGTCCACCGTGATCAATGCGAACGCGATGGCGATCAGGAGCACCAGGAGCAGCCGGCTTTCTCGTGTGTCCCTCACGTGCGGCGGCCGTGCCTTCCCATGTGTCGTGGCGGCGAAGCCGGCTCCGGTGGAGCCGGTGCTTGCACCGGAGTTCTTCGTCTGTATATCAACGATCCGCCGCACGGGCGCGGCAGCACCCGTACGGCGGATCCTTGTGTTCCGCATGGCCCCCGGACGGGGGTCTGTATCAGCGCCGGGGCTGGGCGTCCAGGACCTGCTGGAGCGCCTCGAACTCCTCCACGCACTTGCCGGAGCCGAGCGCCACGGAGTCGAGCGGGTCCTCGGCGATGTGGATCGGCATGCCCGTCTCACGGCGCAGCCGCTCGTCGAGCCCGCGCAGCAGGGCGCCGCCGCCGGTCAGGACGATGCCGCGGTCCATGATGTCGCCGGAGAGCTCCGGCGGGCACTTGTCGAGCGTCGTCTTGACCGCGTCGACAATGGCGTTGACCGGCTCCTCGATGGCCTTGCGGACCTCGGCTGCGGAGATCACGACCGTCTTGGGCAGGCCCGAGACCAGGTCCCGGCCGCGGATCTCGGTGTGCTCGTCCTTGTCGAGGTCGTAGGCCGACCCGATGGTGATCTTGATCTGCTCGGCGGTCCGCTCACCGAGGAGGAGCGAGTACTCCTTCTTGATGTGCTGGATGATCGCGTTGTCGAGCTCGTCGCCGGCCACCCGGATGGACTGCGCCGTGACGATTCCTCCGAGGGAGATGACGGCGACCTCGGTGGTGCCGCCGCCGATGTCCACGACCATGTTGCCGGTGGCCTCGTGGACGGGCAGGCCCGAGCCGATGGCGGCGGCCATGGGCTCCTCGATGATGTGCACCTGGCGGGCGCCGGCCTGCGTGGACGCCTCGATGACGGCGCGCCGCTCCACTCCCGTGATGCCGGAGGGTACGCAGACCACGACGCGCGGACGGGCCAGGTAGCGGCGCTTGTGGATCTTGAGGATGAAGTACCGGAGCATGCGCTCGGTGATCTCGAAGTCGGCGATGACGCCGTCCTTGAGGGGCCTTACGGCGACGATGTTGCCGGGCGTCCGGCCGATCATCTTCTTCGCCTCGGAGCCGACCGCCAGGATGCCACCGGTGTTCGTGTTGATGGCGACCACGGACGGCTCGTTCAGGACGATCCCCCGGCCCCTCACGTACACCAGCGTGTTGGCGGTCCCGAGGTCGATCGCCATGTCACGGCCGATGAACGACATGTTGTTCCCCTTGTTCCCCATGAGGAGCGTCTGGCCTTCCAGTTGATAGCGGCTGCTGTCAGGTCGGCGAGGTGGGTGTGTGGGTGGAGGCCCCATCGTAGTGCCGCAAGTATGAACACCGCGCGACGGGACTCCGGCAATCCCGCCGGATCGGAAACCCGCCCCCTTAGTGGTGACGACGTGTCCTGCCCATGCGTTCCCGCAACTGCCCGGCAATACCGAAGGGCGACCGAAATTACTTCGGTCGCCCCAGGTCATGAGCGCTATTCGGCTGATGTTACGTCAGGAAGGACTCATCCCAGGGTGGGGAAGAACAGCTTCAGCTCACGCTCGGCGGACTCCTCGGAGTCCGAGGCGTGGATGAGGTTCTCCCGGGTGATCGTGCCGAAGTCCCCCCGGATGGAGCCGGGCGCCGCGGCGATCGGGTCAGTGGGTCCGGCCAACTGGCGGACACCCTCGATCACGCGTTCCCCTTCCACCACGAGGGCCACGATCGGGCCGCTCGCCATGAAGCCCATGAGGGGCTCGTAGAACGGGCGCCCCACGTGCTCGGCGTAGTGCTGCTCCAGGATGCTCCGGTCGAGCGTACGCAGCTCCAGCGCCGGGATGCTCCAGCCGGCCTTGCGCTCGATGCGACCGATGATCTCGCCCACCAGGCCACGCCTGACCGCGTCCGGCTTGAGCAGGACGAGCGTGCGCTGGGTCATGTTGTAACTCCTTGCGGCAAACGGGTGCGGTTACCCGAGGCTACAGGGGCTGGACACGGCCGGCGCACGGACCCGTCAGGCCTGCGCCTCGCTCTGCGCGGCCCAGCGGGCCTTGATCGCGTCGATCTTGCCGCCGTAGTGCACCGAGCACCACCACAGCCCCGCGAACACGGCGCCGAGGAAGAACATCATCGGGACGACGAACCCGCTCAGGATCAGGCCGATCTGCAGGGCCCAGCCGATCTGCACCGCGCCGGGACGCGAGAGCATCCCGCACAGCAGCACCGACAGCAGCATGGCGATCCCGCAGACCGTCCACACCGTGGCCTGGGTCAGATCCGGGTTCTTCATGGCGACCAGCCCCGCGAAACCGATCACGAAGAACTCGCCGATCAGCGTCGAAGCACACAGCGTGCGCATTCCTCAGCCCCTCTTCAGCAGCAGGCGGGCCTCGCCCACCGTGATCACGGACCCGGTCACCAGGACCCCGGCCCCTCCGTACTCGGCCTCTTCCTCCGCAAGGGTGATCGCCGCCTCCAGGGCGTCGTCCAGCCGCGGCTCCACCTGCACCCGGTCCGGCCCGAAGACCTCGACCGCGACCGCCGCGAGCTCGTCCGCGGACAGCGCCCGGTGGCTGGAGTTCTCCGTGACGACGACCTCCGCGAAGATCGGCTCGAAGGCCTCCAGGACCCCCTTGACGTCCTTGCCCTCGCTCGCGGCCACGACGCCGATCAGCCGGCTGAAGCCGAAGGCCTCGGTCACCGCGTCCGCCGTGACCTGCGCGCCCGCCGGGTTGTGCGCCGCGTCCAGGACCACCGTCGGGCTGCGCCGCACGACCTCCATCCGGCCCGGCGAGGTCACCGAGGCGAAGGCCCTGCGCACGGTCTCCAGGTCCAGCTCCCGCGACTGCTGCGCGCCGACGCCGAAGAAGGCCTCGACCGCCGCCAGCGCCACCGCCGCGTTGTGCGCCATGTGGGCCCCGTACAGCGGCAGGAAGATGCCGTCGTACTCGCCGCCCACGCCGCGCAGCGTCAGCATCTGCCCGCCGACCGCCACCTCGCGCGCGACGACGCCGAACTCCATGCCCTCGCGGGCCACCGTCGCATCGACCTCGACGGCCTTCTTCAGCAGCACCTGGGCCGCGTCCACCGGCTGCTGCGCCAGGATCACGGTGGCGTCCTGCTTGATGATGCCGCCCTTCTCCTGGGCGATCTCGCCGGGCGTCGTGCCGAGGCGGTCGGTGTGGTCCAGGCTGATCGGGGTGATCACCGCGACCGAGCCGTCGATCACGTTGGTCGCGTCCCAGGTGCCGCCCATGCCGACCTCGACGACGGCCGCGTCGACCGGGGCGTCCGCGAAGGCCGCGTACGCCATACCGGTGAGCACCTCGAAGAAGGACAGCCGGAACTCCTCGGCGGCGTCGACCATCTCCACGTACGGCTTGATGTCGTAGTACGTCTCGATGAAGCGCTCGGCGCTGATCGGCGCCCCGTCCAGGCTGATCCGCTCGGTGACCGACGCCACGTGCGGGCTGGTGTAGCGGCCGGTGCGCAGCTCGAAGGCGTTCAGCAGGGCCTCGATCATGCGGGCGGTGCTGGTCTTGCCGTTGGTGCCGGTGACGTGGATGGAGGGGTACGCGCGCTGCGGTTCGCCGAGGACGTCCATCAGTGCGGCGATCCGGGTGACGGACGGCTCCAGCTTGGTCTCGCCCCAGCGGGTGGCGAGCTCCTGCTCCACCTCCTGCAGCGCCCTCGCCACCTCCGGGTCGAGGGGGTGCGCGGGCACCGGGTCGCCCTGGGGCGGTCCGGCCTGGGCGCGCAGGGTGCGGCTGCCGGCCTCGATCACCGCCAGGTCGGGGTCGCGGTCGGACTCTTCGGCCACGATCCGGTCGAAGACCTCCAGGGTCTCGTCGCGGTCGTCGGGTCCGTTGCTCTCGGGCTGCTGCTCACTCACGGGGCCAGTCTACGGACGGGGGGCCCGGGGACTTTCGACCCGGCCGTTTCAGGACGTTCGGCGCCCGTTGCGACCGGATCGTTATGCAAGCCTTGCGGGCAGGAGATAGGGGAACAAATGCCGCAGGCCAGCAGTAACACGTCCGCTTCCAGCCGCGACATAGGGATCGATCTGGGGACCGCGAACACCCTGGTCTACGCCCGGGGGCACGGAATCGTCCTCAATGAGCCGTCCGTGGTCGCCGTGAGGGCGGGCACCACCACCGCGCTGGCCGTCGGGACCGAGGCCAAGGAGACCATCGGCCGCACCCCCGGCTCCATCACCGCGATCCGCCCCCTGAAGGACGGGGTGATCTGCGACTACGAGGCCGCCGAGGAGATGATCCGCCATTTCGTCCGCAAGGCCGTGCCCGGGCGCCGGCCGCGCACCCGGATGGTGATCTGCGTGCCCTCCGGGGTCACCCCGGTCGAGCGGCGGGCCATCGTCCACGCCTCGACCCGGGCCGGGGCCAGGACCGTCCACCTGATCGAGGAGCCGATGGCGGCGGCGATCGGCGCGGGCCTGCCGGTGGCCGAGCCGCGCGGCTCGATGGTGGTGGACATCGGCGGCGGCACCACCGAGGTCGCCGTCATCTCGCTCGGCGGGATCGTCACGTCCCGGTCCCTGCGGGTCGGCGGGGACCGGCTGGACGCCGCGATCATGGACTACGTACGCAAGGAGCACGGGCTGCTCATCGGCGAGCGCAGCGCCGAGGACATCAAGGTCGGCATCGGATCGGCCTGGCCGGTGCCGGACCGGCCGGAGCTGGAGACCCGGACCTTCACGGTCCGCGGCCGGGAGCGGGTCGGCGGCATGCCGAAGACCCTCTCCCTGGGTGCCGCGGACGTACGGGCCGCGCTCGACGAGCCGGTCGAGGCGATCATCGCCGCGGTGCGCACCACCCTGGAGGAGTGCCCGCCCGAGCTGTCCGGCGACGTGATGGAGCACGGCATCGTCCTGACCGGCGGCGGCGCACTGCTGCCCGGCCTGGACCTGCGGATCGCCTCCGCGACGGGGATCCCCGTGTTCGTCGCCGACGCCCCGCTGGACTGCGTGGCCCTGGGCTCCGGCAGGTGCGTGGAGGACCTGGACACCCTGAACGGCCTGCTGGTCCCGGCGAAGGTCTGATCCACAAGACACCCCCTACCCCCGGGGAAGGGTGGCCACGACCGTGTACGAGTCCTCCGTGCGCGTCGCCGTCAGGGTTCCGCCCAGGCTGCGCACGCGCTCGGACATGCTCGCCGTGCCCGAGCCGGCCGAGACGGGGGCGTGCGGGGGCGTACGGGCCGGCAGGCCGTTGCTGACCGCGATCCGCAGCTGCGGGCCGTCCGCCGCGATCGACACGTCGACGGTCTCCCCGCACGCGTGCTTGGCCGCGTTGGTCAGGCACTCCTGCACGACCCGGTAGACCGCGGCCTGCCGCAGCGGTGACAGCCCGTGCACCTGCGGATCCAGGTCCAGCCGTACGGGCGAACCGGCCCGCCCGCTCTCCTGCGCCAGGGCCGGCAGCCCGTCCACCCCCGGGGTCGCGGCCCGCTCCCCGCGCTGCACGATGATCTCGTTGAGCACCAGATGGGCCCGGCGCGCGGTATCGGCCAGCTCCTCGAAGTCCTTGGCGTGCGCCGACTCGCGGGCCCGCACCGACAGCACCTCCGAGCGCACCGTCAGCAGCGTCAGCTCCCGGCCGACGAAGTCGTGGACGTCGCGGGCGACCGAGGTGCGCTCCTGCTGGACCGCCTGCTGGACGGCCGATTCGGCCCGCCGGGCGGCCAGCTCGCGCACCAGGTCGTGCCGGTAGGCGGCGATGCCGACGGCCGAGGCGAGCACCCCGATGGGCACGACCAGGCTCAGGAACGAGCTGAGGGTCTGGGCCCGCGGTTCGGGCCAGCCCGGGACGCTGAAGACGATCAGCGCGAAGGCGACGTACCCGAGGGTGGCCAGGACCGCGGGCCGGCGCCCCCGGAAGCGGCCGACCGAGTAGAGCGCGAACTGGATCAGCGTCAGCTCGTGCAGCCAGCCGATGAAGAGCAGCGCCGTGAGGTACGAGATCCAGGGCGCCCGGCGGCGCACCACCAGGCTCGAGCATCCGGCGGCGAGCACGACGGCCGCCATCGGGCCGCTGAGCGAGTTGTCCGCGGCGGCCAGGCCGGGCAGGTCCAGTGCCATCAGGGCGAGACAGCTGACTGCGGTGAGCACGTCAAGCGCCCGGGGAGACCCGCTCCAGCTCTCGGCGAGCCGGCGACCGGTGGCCGCGGCCCGGCGGAGCACCGGGGGGACGGGCGGGACGTGCATGCCCTCCATCATCCGTGCTCGCCGAGGGGGATCGGATCAGCCGACCGGGCCGAAAACGTGATGTCCGACACTCCGGACAACTCGGGACACAATGCGTCAGGGTGCCGGATCGGTGCCCGGGCCCGCGTAGTCGGAGCCGAAGCAGGACCGGATCTCGCGCTCGGTGTCCGGGCGGCCCGCGAAGTTGAGCCGGGACTCGTCCTCCCTGGGGGCGATCTTGGGGTCGGAGTCGAAGTGGACCGACCACCAGTAGACGCCCGCCATCTTCCGCTCCCGCACGACCTGGCAGACCGCCTTGTACCAGGTGGCCTGCACCGCGGGATTCAGCTTGCGCTTCGTGTAGAAGTCGCCGGGGGCGTGGTAGGCCCCGTCCATGGCGCTGATGCCCGCCTCGGCGAGCACGATCCGCGGCAGCGGGCCCTTGCCCTTCTTGTCGAGCCAGGTGTTCCAGCCGTCGACGAGCTGGTCGATCGGGGCGTCGTCGGGCACCTTGACGGGGAAGTACGCGTCGACGCCGAGCCGCTTGACGGGCACGTCTATGTGGCCGCCCACGTAGTTGTCCCAGTTGGCGTCGTAGGACACCTCGCCCTTGAACCGCTTCTCGGCCGCCGCGATCAGGCCCTTCCAGGCCGGGTGGCCCTCCATCGAGTTCAGCTCCGTGCCGATCACGAACGTCGCCGCCTGCTGGCGCTGGGCCGCGTCGAGGTACGGGCCGAGCAGGGCCTCGTAGGCGTCGAACCAGGCCTCTTTGTCGGTCGGCTTGATGTTGCCGCGCCAGCCCTCCGGGGGGACGAGCACCGCTTCGTCCAGGGTCGGGCGGACGGTGGTGCGCAGTCCCGCCTCGTGGAAGACGCGCAGCACCGTCTCGAGGTGCTCGGGCGTCGGGGTGCTCTTGCCGGCCGCGAGCTTCGTCGAGGTGCGGCCCTCCGTGTAGAAGGGGAAGGAGACGGAGACCGCGTTGGCCTTCAGCCCCACGAGGTAGGCGGCCTGTTTGCGCGCCTGCGTCTCGAGGTACGCGGCGCTGTGTTCCTTCTTGTCCTCCCAGAAGATCTGGACGCCCCACTCGGGCATGCCGGCCTTCCAGGGCTTGTCCACCTTCGGCGGGGGCCCGGCGGGCGGTTCCTCCTCCTCCTTCTTCGCAGCCGCGTCGGCCCCGCCGCCGGCGGGGCCGGTGTCCTCGCCGCCGTCCGCGGGGGTGGAGTCGTGCAGGACCAGGACCGGCTTGAGGGAGCCCGGCCTCCAGCGGAGCGGGTGGTCCCCGACCACGAACGGGAGGCCGACGACCAGGCAGGTCACCGTCACCGGGAGGATCGCGAGCAGGGGGACCTTGGAGCGCTTCCCCTTCTCGGCCCGGCTCTTCTGGTTCGACTGGTTCGACTCGTTCGACTGGTTCTTCTCGGTGTTCACGAGGGACTCTCGTTTTCTCACGCGGGCTTGGCTATGACGACGAACTTGTTCTCTTCGCGCTTGATGAACTTGATCAGTCCGCGCAGCCCGCCGAGCCCTTCCATCACGGAGAACACGGGGATGAGGGCGAGCACGACGATCGGCTCCCACCAGCGCCGCCTGCCGTTCGCCGAGACCAGGGCGTTGAGCCGCAGCCCTTCCCAGTACGTCCAGATGACGTACGCGAAGTTGAGCGCCCACATGATCACGACGGACTGGGCCACCGGCGAGGTGTTGAAGTCCCCGATGAGCCAGGCCACGAAGATCACGGTCGCGATGTGCTGGAGCGGGCCGAAGACCCAGGTGGCCACGCAGAGCAGCAGGAACCAGCGGTAGCGGAACGGCACCGTGCGGTTGAAGCACAGCGCGACCAGCCCCCAGGACCAGCGCTCACGCTGCTTGATGAAGTCCCGGGTGGTGGCCGGCGAGGCGCCGTAGCAGCGGCCGTTGAACCAGTCGCTGCGGCCGGGGTACCGGCGGCAGAACGTCAGCGCCAGCTGCGCGTCCTCGACGATCGCCTTCGGGCCGAAGTCCCAGCCGATCGTCGCCTCGATGGAGGCGCGGAGCAGCAGCAGCTCCCCGTGCACGCCGGCGACCGGGGTGCCGAGACCGGTGAGGGCCCGGAAGCGGGCTATGTCGTCGGCGGGGCGGACCGCGTCGGCGAGCCAGGTGAAGCGGTTCACGGCGTTCTCGCGCGGGTAGGCGAGTATCCCCTGCGCCATGTGCTTGCCCTCGTCCCCGGCCCGTCGCTGGCGGTTGACGAACTGCGCCATGGACGCGGCGGTGTCGGGGCCGACAGCGGTGTCGTCGTCCATGTGCAGCACCCAGATGTCGTCGAGGGCCTCCCCCTCGACGATCCGCAGCTCGTGCGCGTAGTGGTTGGCGCGGGCCTTGAAACGGGTCCCGTTCGCCGTCTCGTACGCCTTGGGCACGGTGACCACGCGGATCAGGGGGTTCATCGTGGCCAGGCCGTCGATCTGCTCGGCCGCCTCGCAGCCCTCCTCCGTGAGGACGTCGACCCGCATCTGCGGGAAGTACGGGGGCAGGTGCTCCACGTAGCTGAGGACCGAGCGCTCCAGCGCCGGGTACGTGTCGTGGCGGCCGATGGTCGGCACGAGCACGACGAGGAAGTCCTCCTCCACCGGCGTCGGCGGGACCATCTCGTGCGCCTTGCGCAGCCTGCGGCGGATCAGCAGGGCACCCTGGAGGCCGACCATGACGCCCACGCCGGGCAGCGACCAGACGATCGACAGCGTCCAGCCGAGCGGGGTCGGATTCGGCTTGAACGACCAGAGGCCGAAGCCGGCGAGGAGCAGGAAGGGCAGCACGAAGGCCGACACGCCGGGCTTCCAGTCGGCCAGGCGCTGTACCAGTCGCGCATCGCGCCGCGACGTGGGCGCGACGTCTTGTACGGGGGCGAGGGTCATGGAGGAGGTCCTTCGGGGTTCCTGCTACTGCTGTTGCTGCGGCGGCGACTGCCGGGGCTGCTGAGGCGGCTGGGGCTGCTGGGGCTGTTGAGGCCAGGCGGGCTGGCTGCCGTACGGACCGGGCCCGTAACCGGGTTGGGGCTGCCGGGCGGGCGGGTAGGGCTGCTGCGGCGGCTGCGGCTGGGGCTGGGCATAGCCCGTCTGCGGCAACTGCGGCCCGGGCTGCGCCGGATAGGCCGGCGGAGCGCCGAACCCGTGCGGCGGCTGCGGCGATTGCTGCTGCGGCACCTGCTGCGACTGCTGCTGCGCCTGACGGGCCTCGTTGGCCTGCTGGGTCCACGGGTTCACCGGCGGCTGCCACGGTTCGTACGCGGCGAAGTCCCGCAGCAGCAGGACGATGAGGGTGCCGGTGACCAGCACCCCGGCGGCGAACGTCGCCAGCTTCAGCCCGCCCTGGACGGTCGTGGTGAAGTACTCGGCCTGCTTCTCGTCGAAGAGCGCACCCGACAGGCTCCGCACCCGGTTGTAACCCTCGATGGCCGCACCGCCGATGACGATGCCCCGGCCGAGGGTGTTCCCGCGCAGGACCAGCAGCCCGCCCGCCACGTAGACGACACCCCAGTTGAGGTTGAACGTCTCTGCGGTTCCGGAGCCGTCGCCCGTGCCGTAGTACACGATGCCCTGGAGGAAGTCGGCGACGCCGACCTGCCAGAAGCAGTTGTACACGGCCCAGAGCAGCAGGATCCCTGCCCATCCCATGGCCACGAAGGCGGCCACGCGGTGGCCACGTGGCGTTGACGCGCTCAACTTCACTCCTCTTCGGATGAACCGTCGTGCAAGGCGAGCCATTGCACTCCCGCGGGGCCGGATTCCCGGCCGCCGGTGATCGTTTTGGGGTCGTCGTACGTGTGCTGCACATCGGCGTTCGCGTTCTTCGCGGTGAGGCCGTCGCCCCACACCGTCCACAGCACCCAGGGGGCCTGGTCGAGCGTCGTGCGCTGCGCCGCGCCCAGTGGCACGTGGAAGGATTCGGCGAGGATCCGCGGCTTGCCGTAGTCCTCGAGGCCGCGGTGCCACGTCGAGGTCCAGGCGGCCGGGTCGAAGGGCCGGTCCGGCGTTCCGCTGTAGTCGTCGACCCCGACCACGTCCACGTACTCGCCGCCCGGGTAGAAGTCCCAGGGTTCGCTGCCGTGGGTGCCGTCCCAGGCCGTGGGGGCCCACACGAAGATCAGGTTGTGCAGTCCGCGGGAGCCCACCAGGTAGTGGTAGAGCAACGCCCAGAGGGCCGTGTACTGCTGGGGTTTCAGCCCCGCCCACCAGAAGCTCTGCTCCCCGCCGAGCGAGTTCATCTCGTGGTACGGGCGCAGCAGTACGGGCACGTCGTACGCGGCCAGGTAGCCGAGGTGGTCCGCGAGGAACGACAGGTCGAGCAGGAGCGCCGCGTGCTCGGCGGAACCGGGGGTGAGCAGTCGGTCGATCCAGCCCGGGTCCTTCGCCGAGGGGGCGTTGCGGCGCAGTGTCTGCTCGTAGCTCTTGACCGGGCTGCCCGGCCACGGCTGGTGGAACGACATCCCGACCAGGCCCGCGGGCGCTCCCCCGTTGGCCGGCAGCACGGTCTTGGCGCCGTTCCAAAGGCGTTCGGTGCCGGTCGGGTTGTACGAGCCGTCGTCCTTGCGGGGCAGTCCGTGCCAGACGCCCATGGCGAGGTCGACGACGTCGTTGGTGTAGGTCCAGAACTCGCGGCGGGCGGGCCAGGCGGCGCGCGAGTAGTCCCGGGCCTCGCCCACGCCCCAGCTGTCCTGCTGGTAGCCGGGGCCCAGGTCCAGTTCGAGGAAGGCCGGCAACTTCCCCGTGATGTCCTGGGGTTTGCGGTAGTAGTAGCCGGGCGGTTTCGGACCGGTGTGGTCGCCGTACTCCGGGTTGTACCGCTCGTTGTGGAGCTCGGCGTGCTGCCCGATGAGGGTGCCGCGGCGTCGGCCGGCCCGGGCGTCCGCCTCCAGCCCGGCCAGTAACCGGTACACGGACCGGGCCGCTTCGGAGGCCTTGGGATCCCGCGACAGCAGGTCCTTCTGGAGTCCGGCGGCGGGCGCGCGCGAGGTGCTGAAGGCCGCCACTCCGGCGAGGGCGCCGCCCGTGGCCGCGGTGGCCGCCGCTCCGAGGAGCAGATTGCGGCGCTTGAACCCGCGGCCTAAGACCGGGCGGCCCGGCACGTCACGACCCAACATTCCGAGACCCCCCTCGGTCGACAGCCGGCCGACAACGGCCCCTGCCGGATGCACGGAACCCCTGGGGCCGCTGTCACCCTACGCGTCGGCCCCCGAGCGATGCACTCGGGGGCCGAAGGTTCACCGTATGTACGTGTGGTTCACCGTTTGTACGTGTTACGCGGCGGGCAGCGCGTCCAACTGGGCCTGGATCCGGGCGATGTCCGCCTCGGCCTTGGCCAGCCGGCCCTTGATCTTGTCCACGACGTTGTCGGGGGCCTTGGCCAGGAAGGCCTCGTTCCCGAGCTTCGCCTCGGCCTGCTGCTTCTCCTTCTCCGCGGCCGCGAGGTCCTTGGAGAGGCGCTTGCGCTCGGCGGCCACGTCGATCGTGCCCGACAGGTCGAGCGCGACGCTGGCGCCGGCGACCGGCAGGGTGGCCGTGGCCGTGAAGGCCTCGCCCTCCGGCTGGAGGCGCAGCAGCTGGCGCATGGCCGCCTCGTGCGCGGCCAGCGGCGTACCGGTCAGGTCCAGACGGGCCGGGACCTTCTGGCCGTCCTGGAGGCCCTGCTCCTTGCGGAAGCGGCGGACCTCGGTGACGACGGCCTGGACGCGCTCGATCTCCGCCTCGGCGGCCTCGTCGCGGAAGCCGCTGTCCTTGGGCCACTCGGCGATGACGAGCGACTCGCGGCCGGTCAGCGTGGTCCACAGCGTCTCGGTGACGAAGGGGACCACCGGGTGCAGCAGCCGCAGCATGACGTCGATGACCTCGCCGAGCACGCGGCCGGAGACCTTGGCCTGCTCGCCGCCCGCGAAGAACGTCGTCTTCGACAGCTCCACGTACCAGTCGAAGACCTCGTCCCACGCGAAGTGGTAGAGCGCCTCGCTGAGCTTCGAGAACTGGAAGTCCTCGTAGTACGCGTCGACCTGGGCCACCGTCTTGTTCAGGCGGGAGAGGATCCAGCGGTCGGTGGCCGACAGCTGCTCGACCGGCGGCAGGTCGCCCTCGATGGTGGCGCCGTTCATCAGCGCGAAGCGCGTGGCGTTCCAGATCTTGTTGGCGAACTTGCTGGACGCCTGGACCCAGTCCTCGCCGATCGGCACGTCGGTACCGGGGTTGGCGCCCTTGGCCAGGGTGAAGCGGACGGCGTCGGAGCCGTACTTGTCCATCCAGTCCAGCGGGTCGACGACGTTGCCGAAGGACTTCGACATCTTCTTGCCGCGCTCGTCGCGGACCAGGCCGGTCAGCGCGATGGTCTTGAAGGGGACCTCGCCGTCCATGGCGTACAGGCCGAACATCATCATCCGGGCGACCCAGAAGAAGATGATGTCGTGGCCGGTGACCAGGACGTCGGTGGAGTAGAACTTCGCCAGGTCCGGGGTCTTCTCCGGCCAGCCGAGCGTGGAGAACGGCCACAGGCCGGAGGAGAACCAGGTGTCCAGGACGTCCGTGTCCTGGTGCCAGCCCTCGCCGGTGGGCGCCTCGTCGTCCGGGCCGAGGCAGACGATCTCGCCGTCCGGGCCGTACCAGACCGGGATCCGGTGGCCCCACCACAGCTGGCGCGAGATGCACCAGTCGTTGAGGTTGTCGACCCAGTCGAAGTAGCGCTTCTCCATCTCCTTCGGGTGGATCGTGACCCGGTCGTCGCGGACCGCGTCGCCGGCGGCCTTGGCGAGGGTCTCGACCTTGACCCACCACTGCAGCGACAGGCGCGGCTCGACGGTGGTGGAGCAGCGGGAGCAGTGCCCGACGGAGTGCAGGTAGGGGCGCTTCTCGGCGACGATCCGGCCCTGCTCGCGCAGCGCCCCGACGACCGCGGAACGGGCCTCGAAGCGGTCCAGGCCGAGGAAGGGGCCGTGGACGGTGATGACGCCGTGCTCGTCCATGATCGTCATGTTGGGCAGGCCGTGGCGCTGCCCGATGGCGAAGTCGTTCGGGTCGTGCGCCGGGGTCACCTTGACGGCACCGGTGCCGAACTCCGGGTCGACGTGCGTGTCGGCGACGACCGGGATGCTCCGGTCGGTCAGCGGCAGCTTGATCTGCTTGCCGATGAGGTGCGCGTACCGCTCGTCGTCCGGGTGGACGGCCACGGCGGTGTCACCGAGCATCGTCTCGGCGCGCGTGGTGGCGACGACGAGGGAGTCCTCGCCCTCGCCGTACTTGATCGAGACGAGCTCGCCCGCGTCCTCCTGGTACTCCACCTCGATGTCGGAGATGGCCGTCAGGCAGCGGGGGCACCAGTTGATGATGCGCTCGGCGCGGTAGATCAGCTCGTCGTCGTAGAGCTTCTTGAAGATCGTCTGGACGGCCTTGGAGAGGCCCTCGTCCATGGTGAACCGCTCGCGCGACCAGTCGACGCCGTCGCCGAGGCGGCGCATCTGGCCGAGGATCTTGCCGCCGTACTCTTCCTTCCACTGCCAGACGCGCTCGACGAACTCCTCGCGGCCCAGGTCGTGGCGGGACTTGCCCTCCTCGGCGAGCTGCTGCTCGACCTTGTTCTGGGTGGCGATGCCGGCGTGGTCCATACCCGGCAGCCAGAGGGACTCGTGGCCCTGCATGCGCTTGCGGCGGGTCAGGGCGTCCATGAGCGTGTGCTGGAAGGCGTGCCCCAGGTGCAGGGAGCCGGTGACGTTCGGCGGCGGGATGACGATCGTGTAAGCGGGCTTCTCGCTCGCGGCATCGGCCGTGAAGTACCCACGCTCTACCCAGCGCTCGTAGAGCTTCCCCTCTACCTCGGCCGGAGCGTACGCGGTCGGCAGTTCGGAGTCGGGGCTGCTGGGTGTCTGCGTGTTCTCGGTCACGAGGCACAGTTTAGGGCCGTAACAGTCCAGTCATGAAACCGGTAATCAAGGGGCCCGGCGCCGTGTGCGGCTTCGGCTTCCGTCAGGATGTCTGAAACAGATAAAGGATTCCTGAAGGGGGACGCGGGCATGAGTTACAACCAGCCGGGACCGTACGGGGCCCAGCCGCCGCAGCAGCCGGGGCCGTACGGGGGCCCGCAGCCGGGACCGTACGGGCAGCCCGCGCCGCAGCCCGGCTACGGCTACCCGCAGCAGCCCCCGCCGCCGGGCATCCCCCCGCAGGGCTACCCCCAGCAGCAGCCCCAGCCGGGCTACGGCTACCAGCAGCCGGGCATGCCCCCGCAGCCGCCGTACGGCGTGCAGCAGCCGAAGAAGTCCAAGGCCGGCGTGATCATCGCGGTGGTCGTCGCGGTCGCCGTGATCGCGGGCGCGGGCTGGTACTTCACGCAGGGCGGCGGCGCCTCCGGCTCGGTGGCCGCGGACACCAAGGGCTACAAGCTGGTGGTCCCGGAGAGCGTGGACGACTACAAGAAGGACCCCGCTTACAAGGGGTCGAACACGCTCAGCGACAAGGACCGAACCGAGCTGGAGGGGATCGGCATCAAGAACCCCACCAAGGTGGGGATGAACTACAAGTCCGGTGACCCGGCGAACCCGTTGGCGACGAAGAGCCTCAGCTTCCAGGGCATCTACGGCGACCTCGCGGACCCCGAGAAGACGGTGGACGCCTACTTCGCCATCGCCAAGCTCAAGGCGGGCGACGACAAGTCCGCCTCGGTCGAGTTGCTCGACAGCCCGAAGGCGATCACCCCGTCCGGGTTCAGCGGCGCCGTGCTGAAGTGCCAGGCGATGAAGATCAGCCTCACGGCCTCCACGGCGACCAAGGGGCCGAAGGAGTTCACCGTGCCGATCTGCATCTGGGGTGACTACAGCACCCTGGGCATGGTCAGCGCGTCCGACGCCGCGTCCCTCCTGGCCGGCAAGCCCGGCGCCACCCTGGAGCAGACCGCCGACCTGGCGGCCAAGGTCTACAAGGCCTCCCGCGTCAAGAAGTAACAGGCGCAGGACCACGCAGAAGGGGCGCCCCGGATGTCCGGGGCGCCCCTTCGCGTGCGTCGTGACGGCTAGGCCGACTTCTCCTGCGGGCCCTGGTCCTTCGGGACGATGCGGGGGACCAGCGTCGGGTTCACGTTCGAGCGGACCACGTCCGAGGTGATGACCACGCGGGCCACGTCCTTGCGGGACGGGACCTCGTACATCACCGACATCAGGACCTCTTCCATGATGGCGCGCAGGCCGCGCGCGCCCGTCTGGCGCAGGATCGCCTGGTCCGCGATGGCCTCCAGCGCCTCGCGCTCGAAGTCCAGCTCGACGCCGTCGAGTTCGAACAGCCGCTGGTACTGCTTCACCAGCGCGTTCCGCGGCTCCACCAGGATCTGCAGCAGCGCCTCGCGGTCCAGGTTGTGGACCGAGGTGATCACGGGCAGACGGCCGATGAACTCCGGGATCATCCCGAACTTCACCAGGTCCTCCGGCATGACCTCCTGGAACTGGTCGCTCGCCTCGATCTCGCGCTTCGAGCGGATCGTCGCCCCGAAGCCGATGCCCTTGGCTCCCGCACGCGACTCGATGATCTTCTCGAGGCCGGCGAAGGCGCCGCCCACGATGAAGAGCACGTTCGTCGTGTCGATCTGGATGAACTCCTGGTGCGGGTGCTTGCGGCCGCCCTGCGGCGGGACCGAGGCCGTCGTGCCCTCGAGGATCTTCAGCAGGGCCTGCTGCACGCCCTCGCCGCTCACGTCGCGCGTGATCGACGGGTTCTCGCTCTTGCGGGCGACCTTGTCGATCTCGTCGATGTAGATGATCCCGGTCTCGGCCTTCTTGACGTCGTAGTCGGCCGCCTGGATCAGCTTGAGCAGGATGTTCTCGACGTCCTCGCCGACGTACCCGGCCTCCGTCAGCGCCGTCGCGTCGGCGATGGCGAACGGGACGTTCAGCATGCGCGCGAGCGTCTGGGCGAGGAGCGTCTTGCCCGAGCCCGTGGGGCCCAGCAGCAGGATGTTGGACTTCGCGAGCTCGATCGCGTCGTCCCGGCCCTGCGCGCCGCCGTTCTCGCCGGCCTGGACCCGCTTGTAGTGGTTGTACACCGCCACCGAGAGGGCCTTCTTCGCCGGCTCCTGGCCGACGACGTAGCTCTCCAGGAACTCGTAGATCTCACGAGGCTTGGGGAGTTCCTCCCACCGGACCTCGGAGGTCTCGGCGAGCTCCTCCTCGATGATCTCGTTGCAGAGGTCGATGCACTCGTCGCAGATGTACACACCGGGTCCTGCGATGAGCTTCTTCACCTGCTTCTGGCTCTTTCCGCAGAACGAGCACTTGAGCAGGTCGCCGCCGTCACCGATGCGTGCCACGAGGTGCTTCCCCTTCGCCTGGGAGACGCCTGGTTCAGCGCTCCTGGTGCCTCATATCCGACGGTACCTTGCCGGGGGCCCCGTACGGGGCCCCCTTGACGTGGTTCACATCGCCGAATGTGACGACGTGCCCACGCCAACTGGCGGCAAGGATCAGTGGGAGTTCTTGCGGGTCGAGACGATCTGGTCGATCAGGCCGTACGCGAGCGCGTCCTCGGCCGTCAGGATCTTGTCGCGCTCGATGTCCTCGCGGATCTTCTCGATCGGCGTGGTCGAGTGCTTGGCCAGCATGGTCTCCAGCTGGTCGCGCATGCGCAGGATCTCGTTGGCCGCGATCTCCAGGTCGGAGAGCTGCTCGCGGCCGGTGCCGCCGGACGGCTGGTGGATCAGCACGCGGGCGTTCGGCAGCGCCATGCGCTTGCCGGGCGTGCCGGCCGCCAGCAGGACCGCGGCGGCGGAGGCCGCCTGGCCCATGCAGACCGTCTGGATGTCCGGCTTCACGAACTGCATCGTGTCGTAGATGGCCGTCAGCGCGGTGAAGGAGCCGCCGGGGCTGTTGATGTAGATCGAGATGTCGCGGTCCGGGTCCATCGACTCCAGGCACAGCAGCTGCGCCATGACGTCGTTGGCGGAGGCGTCGTCGATCTGCACGCCGAGGAAGATCACGCGCTCCTCGAAGAGCTTCGCGTACGGGTCGTACTCGCGCACGCCCTGCGAGGTGCGCTCGACGAAGCGCGGGACGACGTAGCGGTTGTCCACCTGCGCGCCGGTGTAGAGGCCGCTCGCGGGAGAGAGGTTGTTCATGTGCATCTGGGTGTTCACCATCCTGGTGGCGTTCTGCGGGCTCGGGCTTGCCGGGTGCGGGCGGGCGTACGGGGCCTCGTGGGAGGCCCCGCGCGCCGGGGCCGGGATCAGGCCCCGGTGCCGCCGCCGCCCGGGACCAGCGACGCGGCGGAGATGATCTCGTCGATGAGGCCGTAGTCCTTGGCCTCCTCCGCGGTGAACCAGCGGTCGCGGTCGCCGTCGCGGATGATCGCCTCCACGGTCTGGCCGGAGTGGTGGGCGGTGATCTCGGCCATGCGCTGCTTCGTGCGCAGCAGGTACTGGGCCTGGATCTTGATGTCCGAGGCGGTGCCACCGATGCCGGCGGAACCCTGGTGCATCAGGATGTCGGTGTTCGGGAGCGCGAAACGCTTGCCCGGGGCACCGCCGGTGAGCAGGAACTGGCCCATGGAGGCCGCCATGCCCATGCCGATGGTGACGACGTCGTTCGGGATGTACTGCATGGTGTCGTACACCGCCATGCCGGCCGTCACCGAGCCGCCCGGGCTGTTGATGTACAGGTAGATGTCCTTCTCCGGCTCCGCGGCCAGGAGGAGGAGCTGCGCCGTGATCTTGTTGGCGATGTCGTCGTCGACCTGCTGGCCGAGGAAGATGATGCGCTCGCCGAGCAGCCGGTTGTAGACATGGTCGCCGAGGCCGCCACCGATGGACGGCTCACCCGCGGCGTAAGGCTTCAGATTCGTCACGTATCCACCTGCTCGTCTCCGACGGCCACATGCCGTCTCAGCGTCTCGTTCTGGGGCGCGGACCGGTCGGGGCGGCGGTGGCCGCCGCTTCCGGGTACTCCCGTGCCCTCGTATTCATGGACCCTAACGCGCAGGTCGGACAACGCCATCCCGCTTCCCGAACTGTTCGCTCGGAGCGCAAGCTCCGTGGACCCTTCGGGGACCGGGCGAAGGCCCTGCGGAGCCCGGGGGCGGGGAGTGCGCGAAGGGCCCGTACACGGCTGCGTACGGGCCCTTCGGGGTGCTGCTCAGCGGGCGCCGCGCGGGGCGGCGCCCAGGGTGTTACTTGGCCTCGTCGGCCTGGGCCTCGGGGGCGTCACCCTCGACAGCGGCCTCGACGGTCTCGGCGGCCGTCTCGACCTCGTCCTCGTCGTCGGAGAGGTCGACGACCTCACCGTTGGTGTCGACGACCTTGGCGGCCTCGACGACGACCGCGAGGGCCTTGCCGCGGGCGACCTCGCCGACGAGCATCGGCACCTGGCCACCCTCGACGACGGCCTGGGCGAACTGGTCGGGGGACATGCCGGAGGAAGCCGCACGGCGCATGAGGTGCTCGGTGAGCTCCTCCTGGTCGACGCCCAGCTTCTCCTTGTTGACGAGCGCGTCCAGGACGAACTGGGTCTTGATGCCCTTGATCGCCTGGTCCTTGGTCTCGGCGTCGAACTCCTCGACCGTCTTGCCCTGGAACTCCAGGTACTTCTCGATGGTCAGACCCATCTGGCCGAGCTGGTGGTGCTCCAGGTTGTGCTTGCGGGTGTTGACCTCGTCCTCGAGCAGCTTCTCGGGGATCGGGACCTCGACGAGCTCCAGCAGCTTCTCCAGGACGCGCTCCTGGGCCTGCGTGGCCTGGTCGTACTGCTTCATGTTCTCGAGGCGCTTGCGGCTGTCCGCCTTGAGGTCCTCGAGGGTGTCGAACTCGCTCGCCATCTGCGCGAACTCGTCGTCCAGCTCCGGGAGCTCCTTGGCGGAGACCTTGGTGACCTTGACGGTGACCTCGGCGTCCTTGCCCTCGGCGGAGCCGCCCTTCAGCTGGGAGGTGAAGGTGGCCTCGCCACCGGCCTCCAGGCCCTTGACGGCGTCGTCGATGCCGTCGAGGAGCTCGCCCGAGCCGATGGTGTAGGAGACGTCGGAGGCGACGCCGTCCGGCAGCACCTCGCCGTCGACCTTGGCCTCGAGGTCGATGGTGACGACGTCGCCGTCCTCGGCCGCGCGCTCGACGTCCTTGGTGGACGCGAAGCGGCCGCGCAGCTGCTCGACCGACTTCTCGACGTCCTCGTCGGAGACCTCGACCGCGTCGACCTCGACCTCGATGCCGGAGTAGTCCGGGATCTCGATCTCGGGGCGGACGTCGACCTCGGCGGTGAAGGCCAGCAGCTCGCCGTCCTTCAGCTCCGTGATGTCGACCTCGGGCTGGCCCAGCGGGTTCAGGTCGGCCTCGTTGACGGCCTCGGTGTAGAACTTCGGGAGGGCGTCGTTGACGGCCTCCTCCAGCACCGCACCGCGACCGAAGCGCTGGTCGATGACCCGGGCGGGGATCTTGCCCTTGCGGAAGCCCTTCACCGTGACCTGCTGGTTGATCTTCTTGTACGCCGCGTCGAGGCTGTCCTTGAGCTCCTCGAAGGGCACCTCAACAGTGAGCCGAACCCGAGTCGGGTTCAGGGTCTCCACGGCGCTCTTCACGGTTCGGTCTCCTTGTGGCTGACTGCTTGGGGTTCTGCGTCCGCGCTGCGATTCAGCGGTTCGGCGGATTCGGCCCGGTAGATCAGACACACGGGCACGCAGCTTGCATAGTAACCGCAAGCGGCAATCAGCCCACAACGCGATCTTGCTGATGGCGGTGCTGGTGGTCGGGGTGGCCGGATTCGAACCGACGACCTTCCGCTCCCAAAGCGGACGCGCTACCAAGCTGCGCCACACCCCGTCGGTGCGACACGTAGGGTACATGGCCGGAGACCCTCTGATGCGCGGGGTTTTGAGCGAACGATTCCGGACGCGCACCGCGGGCGCGTAATGCGGTGTGCACTCCCCCGGCCCGACCCGCTAGGATGCTGTCCGTGCCGCGGTCCCCGGACCTGCGGCGCACGCGTTGCGGGCGTAGCTCAATGGTAGAGCCCTAGTCTTCCAAACTAGCTACGCGGGTTCGATTCCCGTCGCCCGCTCTGAAGTACGAAGGGCCAGGTCGGAGGATTTTTCCTCCGCCTGGCCCTTAGTCGTTCCCAGGGTCCGTGATCAGCCCTGCGTGCCCCCTGCGTGGCCCTCTCCCTCTCGCAGCGCGTCGGCGATCAGTCGGTCCCGGTCGGCGCTGGAGTGCTGGTGGATCAGCGCCGCACGGGCGGTGCCGCGCCCCGTCCGGGCCATCAACTTGCGGGTACCGGCTCCGGTTGACGCGGCCAGGGTGTTCCCCGTGTGCCGAAGATCATCCCCGGGGATGGAGACGGCCCTCTTCCCGGGCGCGCCGGCAGGCCGGGCGCGCTCGCGTTCACGACTGCCGCCGCGGATCAGGGGAGCGGAAGACCGGGTCCTCACTGCGAAGTCGAAACTCCGCAGAGACACCCAGGCTCTTTCGCGCTGCGACATAGAACGCATCACGCCGATCCTGGAACTCGCGAAACGCCCGCGTCCAGTCTTCTGCGGTTCCCGAGCGCTGGTCACGAGCGAATTGCTCGAGCACCCATGCCTGGCGCTGCAGAGCTCTGGCCGCCGACACCGTCTCGGCGTCTCCCATCAGAAGCACGGTTTCGAACGCGTACCCACGCTCCAGCTCCGCCTCGGCCAACAACTCCAGACCAGCCTCTGCACCGAGGGGCTGAGGAAGGTCAAAGAGTCCTTTCGCCGCCGCGAGTCGGCCTGCCACGGAAACGAACCTCTTGATGGCGTCGGCATACCGGATGTACGACTCCAAGCGGCGCTCGTCCCACCGAGTGGCAAGCTGCCGCCGCCACCGCGATCTCTCCATCAGAGTTGCGCCCAGGTATGAGGCCAGTGCACCGACGAGCACGCCCATCAGCGTGAACAGCTGACCCGACAATGTCCCCCCCCTGCCACCTGAACCCGTGGTCGAAGCGTAGGCCCGCGGAGTGCAGCCAGCCAGACCGGTCCCGCGCTTGGCTCGCGCAGCCCGGAAGATCTGCGGGGCAGGTTCTTCGCAGCGCAGCCGAGATCCTCAGCCGCATGCCGATGGCGGCGCGACCGCCTCTTGAGGACGCGGAGGAGGGGCTTGCGCCCGGCCCCGGACGGCGTGGGGTCAGTGTTGGAGCACGGTGCAGGTGACGGTGGCGCCATCGGCTGTCTTGACGACGTACTTGCTCCCGCTGAGACCGCCGAGGTCGAACCTTCCCGACTTGTCGATGGGGACGGAACCCGAGGTGGATCCGGAGTAGGTCACCGTCGTGCCGCCGGGGAATCCCTCACCCCACAGGTGGTACTTGCCGGCCGAATCCGTTTCGACCTTGCACGTCGCGGCGGTGGTCGAGGCGTGTGCGGCGACGGCGGGTCCCAGCGCGAGGGCGGGGGCCGCCAAGAGCGCGAGTGCTGCAAGACGACGTGTCCGGTTCATCATTCAACCTGCCTTGGACGCTGACGGTGCGGCCGGGTGGGGCGTGACGGCTCCGATACCCGCGGCAGTGGTCGCACGGGACGCCGAGGGGAAGGTCTCGATCCGTTACGCCGTGCTCCTGTCGCCCCACGTGGACACATGAGGTCGATGGCGGTTTTCATCCTATCGCCCGATATGCCGCATGGCATCTCGCAGGCTTCCCGGGGCCGTTCCTCGCCCTTGACGGGGGTGAGGGGAGGTTGGCTCGTGCCCCGGGTGGAGAAGGCGATCGCCAACGAGAATTCGGCCACCCTCAACGTCATGACGCCGGGCGGCCAGGTGAACGCGGACCTGGAGTACCGGCGGGCGGCCGGCACTCCCTGAGCTCCCCCTAGAGCTTGATTCCCGCGATGGTGTCGGCGAGGGAGTTGAGGAAGCGGTTGACGTCCGGGGCGATGGAGCTGGACGCCAGGAAGAAGCCGAAGAGGACCGCGACGATCGCGGGGCCGGCCTTGATGTGGTTCCCGCGGACGAGCACCACCAGGATGACCGCCAACAGAACCACCACTGACAGCGAAATGGCCACTACTGATCACACCTTCGGTCGTCCCCTGGTCGGCCCGGGGCGCACGGCCGCGCGCGCCCCCACATGGACCATCCTCCCACCAACGGGCCCCGGCTATCCGCCCCGTGGCGAATCGGCGTCGCCGCTTTCCCGCCAACCGCTCGTGCACCGGGCATATTTCGGGCGCAGGGCCGGTGTCACGGCGCCGCGAGACCGAGGAGGGAGCGGACATATGCGTACTTCGCGGACAGCCGTTCGCGGGTGGGGCCGTCCAGTACGGAGAGCCGTACGGGGTCTGCGTTGTGCGCCAGGTCGGCCTCCTTGACCAGGAGGGCGCCCGGGGTGGCGAGGATCCGGGCCGCGTACTCCTCCACCGGTTCGCCGGGGCGCTTGGTGACCGCAAGGACCATGTCCTTCACCGGCTGGGGCAGGGCGGCGGAATCCAGCCACTCCCGGCTGAGCGCGTCGTCCTCGACGGAGTCGTGCAGCCAGGCCGCCGCCTGCTGCTCCGCGCTGCCGCCACGGGCGCGGACTCCCTCCGCGACGGCCGCGAGGTGCTCGGCGTACGGCCGGCCGGCCTTGTCGGTCTGGCCCTCGTGCGCGGAGCGCGCCAAGGCCTCGACCTCGAGCAGGGTCAGCGGTTGCTGCTGCCGTTGCGTCATACCGTCCCCTTCGCCGCCGTACGCAGGGCCTGTGCGGCCCGGCGTACATCCGCCTGCGTGGTGCGCCAGTTGGAGAACGCTGCGCGCAGGGCGGGAGTTCCCGCGTAGACGGTCGGGGTGACGAAGACCTCCTCCTGCACCGCCTCCCGGACGGCGGTCAGGCGGGCCGGGGTGGGGTCCTCGGCGAGGGTGAAGCAGACGACGTTCAGGCGGACCGGGGCGAGGAGGCGGAAGGCCGGGTCCTGCTCGAGTGCGGCGCCGAGGGACCGGGCGCAGGCGATGTCCCGCTCGACGACCTCGCGGTGGCCCTCGCGGCCGTAGGCGCGGAGGGTGAACCAGGCCGCGAGGGCGCGCAGCCGGTGCGAGTTCTCGGGGGTGAGGTGGACCAGGTCGGGGCGGTCGCCGAGGGGTCCGAGGTAGGCGGCGGCGTTCTGGAAGACGCGGGCCTGGAGGTCTTGGCGGCGGGTGAACTGGACGGCGCTGTCGTAGGGGACGTTCAGCCACTTGTGCAGGTCGATGCAGAGGGAGTCGGAGGCGTCGAGGCCGTCGGCGAGGTGGGCGTGCTCCGGGGAGAGCGCGGCGAAGGCGCCGAAGGCGGCGTCGGTGTGGAGCCAGAACGCGTGGCGTTCGCGGAGGGCGGCGATGGCGCGGAGGTCGTCGAAGTCCACGGTGTTGACGGTGCCGGCGTTGGCGACGACGACGGCCGGGCCGGGGGTGTCGGCGAGGGCTCGGTCGAGGGCGGCGGGGTCGACGGCCTCGCGGCCGGGGAGGGTGGGGACGGCGATGAGGGAGCTGCGGCCGAGGCCGAGGACGGAGAGGGCCTTGGCGATGGAGGAGTGCGGGGCTGCGGAGAGCACGCGGACGGGGCCGAGGGCTGCCGCGCCGTCCTCGGACGGGGAGACGCCGAGGCGTTCGCCGAGCCACTCGCGGGCGATCGCGAGGCCGGTGGTGTTGGACATGGTGGCGCCGCTGACGAAGGTGCCGGTGTGGGCGTCGGAGAGGCCGAAGAGGTCGCGGAGCCAGGTGACGGTCTCGCGTTCGAGGTCCTGGCCGGCGCCGTCCAGGGCGGAGTTGGAGTTCTGGTCGTGGACGGCGGTCAGCCAGTCCCCGGCGAGGGCGGCGGGGGTGGCGCCGCCGGTGACGAAGCCGAGGTAGCGGGGGCCGGCGGAGGCGGAGAGGCGGGGCTCCCACCGGTCCCGGAAGGCGGCGAGGGCCGCGTCCGCCCCGGCGGCGCGCTCCGGCAGGGGTTCTGGGTCCCGCGGAGGCCCGGCGGGCGGTACGACGGGACGGGCGTCCAGGGCTCCGAGGGACTCGGCGGCGGTGCGGCGGGTGGCCTCCAGGAGGTCGGGGAGGCGGGCGAGGTCGGCGGCGAGCGTGCGGTCCATGGGGGCACGGTAGGGATCCGCCGGGCGCGGCGGACCGGCCAATCGGGGGTGATTGGCCCGGCTTCCCGGCTGCACGGAGCTCCGCCCGCCCCAAACGTCGGCGGGGCTGGAACAGGACGGCGCGGCCGGGCCTTGAGCCCGCGGGGCGGGAGTTGGGGGGGGCGTAGGGTCGTGGGATGACTCGGTGGGCGGTGGGGGTTGCCGGAGTGGTGGTCGTGGCGGGAGCGGTGGCGGGGTGTGATGTGCCACCCGCGCCTGCCGCCGCGCCCGGGCCCAGTGCGCCGAGGCCCCCCGCGCCCACCGTCACGGCCTCCCCTCCCACCGTCACGGCCTCCCCTCCCACCGTCACGGACTCCCCTCCCCCGGCCGGGGCGTCCGCGTGCCCCGAGGGCGGGGTGCGGCTGCTCGAAGGGGCCGGGGACGCCGCCATGGGGCTGCGCGTCGCCGACATCCAGCTGGTCAACTGCGGTACGCAGCCGTACGTACTCGAGGGCTATCCGGAGATCCGGCTGCTGGACCGCAAGCGGGCACCGGTCGAGGTGACCGTCGTCCACGGAGCGGACGGGATCACCGGCGCGCCGAGCGGCGCGGAGGGTGCCCCGCAGCGGATCGAGCTCCGCCCCGGCCAGACCGCCTCCCTCGGCATGGTGTGGCGGAACCTGGTGACCGACTCCGCCGTGCCCGCCGCCGAGGGGTGGGTGCTGGACGTGACCCCGCGGGCCGGTGCGCCCCGGGTGGAGCTGGAGCTCCGCCACTCCGTCGACCTCGGGAACACCGGGAAGCTCGGGATCAGCCCCTGGAAGGCGACGGGCCGGTGATCATCTGGCTCAACGGGCCCTTCGGGGGCGGGAAGACGCAGACCGCGTACGAGCTGCACCGGCGGCTGCCCGGCAGCGTCGTGTGCGATCCGGAGCACCTCGGGTTCGGGCTGCACCGCATGATGCCGCCGGAGCTGCGCGGGGACTTCCAGGACCTGCCGGCGTGGCGGCAGGGCGTGTTCGAGGTGCTGGACCTGGCCGCCGAACGGCACGCGGGGCCCGTCCTGGTGCCGATGACGGTGACCGAGCCGCGGTACTTCGCCGAGACGGTCGGGCGGCTGCGCGCAGCGGGCCACGACGTACGGCACTTCGCGCTGATGGCCGAGCGGGCGACCGTACTGCGCAGGCTCCGTGAGCGCGGGCTCGGGCGCGGGCTGAAACGGGAGAGCTTCGCGGTGGCCAGGCTCGACGGATGTCTGGAGGCGCTGCGCGGGCCGGAGTTCGCCGACCACCTGGTCACCGACCACCTCACGGTGTCCCAGGTGGCGAGCCGGATCGCGGCCATGACCGGGCTGCGGGCCGCCCCGGACACCGACGGGCCGCTCCGCGGGAGGCTGCGGCGCGTGCTCGTCGGTGTCCGGCACATCCGGTTCGACTAGGGGGTGCCGCCTCGGCGGAGGGCCCAGCGGGCCGGGAGGGTGGTGGCGGTCAGGCCCAGGGTCAGGGCGGCCGCCGCGAAGGAGGCGTAGAGCATCGGCGGGATGTGCGGGGGCGCCCCGGTCAGGGCCTTGGTCAGCGGGAACAGCGTGGCCAGGGCGATCGCGCTGCCGAGGGTGACGCCCGCGCCGCCGATCAGGAGGGCCTCCCAGCGCAGCATGCGGAACACCTGGCGGCGGGTGGAGCCGACGAGGCGCAGCATCCGCAGCTCGTGGCGGCGGTCGAGGACGGTCATCACCAGGGTGTTGGCGGCGGCGACGGCCGCGAAGCCGCCGAGTACGGCCGCCATGACGGTGTTGGCCCAGGCGTTGACCTCGCGGTCCGTGTTCTGGGCGGTGGTCCACTCCGCGGTGGACATCGCGGCCCCCAGGGCCGCCGGGACCGGGCCGCGGATCAGCAGCTCGGTGGCGCGCCCGGCGGTGGTGTGGCCGGTGAGGTCGGCTGCCGGGAGGGTGACCTGGCCGAGGCCGAGACCCCGGGTGTAGACGGCCACGATCTCGGAGGTCGCCGGGGACCCGTCGGGGAGGCGGAGTTCGACGCGGTCGCCGACCCCGAGGCGGGCGGACTCCGCGAGGCTGCGGTCCACGGCGACCGCGCCGGGGCGCAGCGCGGCGAGGCTGCCCTCGCGTACGCCGAGGTCCTGGACGGTGGTGACGTCGCCCGCGACGCCCTGCGCCGAGACGGACTGGAACCGCCGCTCGGGCCCCTTGCCGAACATCGCGAGGACCGAGGTGCGGGTGACCGCGACTCCCCCGCGCGCGTCGCTCGGCGGGTCGGTGATCACGTGGTCGGCGAGCAGTCCGGCCTCCTGCTGCTGCCGGACGGCCCGTTCCTCACTGGTGTGCAGGAAGACCAGGGTCGAGGAGAAGGCCATGGCGAGCACGATCGGCGTGATCGCGGAGGCCAGCCGGCGGGCGTGGGCCCAAGAGTTGGCGGCGGCGAGCGAGCCGGAGGCGCCGCCGGCGCGCAGCGGGAGGCCGAGTACGGCGGCGCAGGCGCGGGCGATCAGCGGCCCGAGCAGGGCCACGGCCAGCATGAAGAGCATGACCACGCCGAGGGCGGCGTTGGCGGCGTCGTCCCCGCCGGAGGTGGCGGCCAGGCCCGCGCAGGCGGCCCCGCCGGCCAGCGCGGCGATGCCCAGGGGCGTGCGGATCCAGCCCGGCCGGAGGCGTTCCACGGCGGCTGCGGCCAGCGCCTGGCCGGGCCGGATCCGGGCGGGCCGGCGGGCGGCGGCCCAGCCCGCGAGCAGCGCGGTGACGAGGCCGGTGCCGGCGGCGGAGACGAGCGGGATCCAGGAAACGGCGAGCTCGACACCGCCCGGGATGGCGCCCTTGGCCTGGAGCTGCCCGAACCACCAGGCGGCGAGGCCGATGCCGGGTACGCAGCCCAGCACCCCCGCGGCGGGCGCGACGAGCAGGGCTTCGGTGGCGACGATGCGGCGGATCTGCCGCGGGGTGGCTCCGACGGCGCGCAGCAGGGCGAACTCACGGGAGCGCTGCCCGACGGAGAGTGCGACCGTACCGGCCGCGGTGAAGACGGCGACGAGGGTGGCGGTGCCTCCGAAGGAGCCGCCGAGGCCCATCAGCAGTTCCCTGGCGCCCGCGAGCCGCGGGTCCACGGCGCGGGCGGCGCCGGTCAGCACCTGGGCGCGGCCCTCGACGGCGGCCCGCACCCGCTCCGGGTCGGCGTCGAACAGGACGACGGCGTCGAGCGCTCCGGGGTGTCCGGACAGGGCGCGGGCCTCGGCGTCGGAGAACCAGACTCCGGTGCCTCCGGCCCGTCCCACGACGCGGAACTCCCGCTTCCCGACGGGGGTGTCGAGCGCCACCCGGTCCCCCGCGAACCCCGTGCCCGTACCCAGCACGACCTCCCCGACGGCCTCCGGGGCCCGGCCGGCCGCGAGCGCCGCACCGGTGAAGGCCGATGCCCCCCAGCCCGAGGCCTCCGCGGAGCCCGCGTCGCCCCGTACGGGGAAGACCACGTCGGGGACGGCCCGGCCGAGCGGAGCCAGCCGCTCCAGCAGGGCGGCGTCGACCCGGGCCCGCTCCGGGACCCGCACGGATTCCTCGTAGGCGCCTTCGCCGCTGCCCGCCTGCCAGCGGATCTGCTGGTCGGCGGCGACGACCACGGGGGCCTGCGCGTACCGGGTCGGCGGGATGCTCGCCCGGGCCCCGCTCTCCAGGAGGATCCCGCATGCGGAGACGATGGCGACGGTCATGAGCAGGGCGATGAAGGTGCCGGCGAAGGCGGCGGGGCGGAAGCGGACCGCTGCCCGGGCCAGGCCGTTGGGGCGGAGCAGCATCAGGCGGCCGCTCCCGCGTACGCCGGGGCGGTGAGGACGGTCATCCGGTCGGCGATGGTCGCGGCGGAGCTGTGCGGCAGCCGGTCCGCGATCAGCCCGTCGGCGAGGAAGAGCACCTGGTCGGCGTGGGCGGCGGCAGCCGGGTCGTGGGTGACCATGACGATGGTGGCGCCCATGGAGTCGACGGCGGCCCGGAGCAGCCCGAGGACCTCTGCGGCGGTGGTGGTGTCGAGGGCGCCGGTGGGCTCGTCGGCGAAGACGACGTCGGGCCGGGTGACCAGGGCCCGTGCGATGGCGACGCGCTGCTGCTGGCCGCCGGAGAGCTCGGCGGGGCGGCGCCGGCCCTTGCCCTCGAGGCCGACGCGGGCGAGCAGGTCGGCGGCCCGCTCCCGGTCCTGCCGCGAGGATCCGCCGCCGGCGAGCCGCATCGGGAGGAGCACGTTCTGCTCCACGGTGAGGGAGGGCAGCAGGTTGAAGGCCTGGAAGACGAAGCCGAGGCGGCTGCGGCGCAGCTCGGTGAGCTCGTTCTCGTTCATGCCGGTGATCTCGGTGCCGCCGAGGCGGACGGAGCCGGCGGTGGGCAGGTCGAGCCCGGCCGCGCACTGCAGGAAGGTGGACTTGCCGGAGCCGGAGGGCCCCATCACGGCGGTGAAGCTGCCGCGCGGCAGGGCGAGGTCGATCCCGCGCAGGGCGTGCACGGTGGCGGCCCCCCGCCCGTACTGGCGCCGTACGCCGCGCAGCTCGACGGCGGCGGCGCTGTCGTACGGCGTCCCGTACGCCGTCCCGGCCGGCGTCTCGTACGCCGTGCCGGACTCCGTGCCGGACGCCGTCCGCCCCGTCTCGCGCTGCCGCCTGCTCCGCCGGAGCCCCATGGTGTGCCGCCTTCCGTGTCCGTCGGTGATCGTGGTCCCGACGCTACGGACGGAGGCACGGGGGCGGACATGGCGCAGCCAGGCGGATCACTGGTGGGGAAAACCCCACCCCCGGGAAGGTCCTGCCGGTCGACCGGTGCTCAGGGCGAGCGGCGGATCAGGAGCAGCGCGCGGTCGTCGTTGACGTCCTTGGCGACCTTTTCGATCAGGTGCCAGGCCGCGCCGTCCCAGCCGGCGGCGACGTAGCGGTCGGCTTCGCCGGTGAGGCGGTCGATGCCCTCGCTGATGTCGCGGTCGGCGGTCTCGACGAGGCCGTCGGTGAAGAGCATGAGGACGTCGCCGCGGCGCAGGTTGCCGCGGGCGGGTTCGAACTCGGCGCCGTCGTAGACGCCGAGCAGCGGGCCCTCGCCGGACTTCTCCTGCCAGCGGCCCGTGCCCGCGGAGAGCTGGAGGGCGGGCAGGTGGCCGGCGGAGAGCAGTTCGTAGTCGCCGGTCTCCAGGTCCAGGACGAGGTGGATAGAGGTGGCGAAGCCCTCGTCCCAGTCCTGGCGGAGCAGGTAGCCGTTGGCGGCCGGCAGGAAGCCGTGCGGGGGCAGGGCGCCGAGCAGCCCGCCGAACGCGCCGGACAGGAGCAGCGCGCGGGAACCGGCCTCCATGCCCTTGCCGGAAACGTCGGTCAGGACGACCTCGAGGGTCCGGCCGCCGTTCGTGCGGGCGGCGACGACGAAGTCGCCGGAGAACGACTGGCCGCCGGCCGGGCGCAGGGCCATCTCGCGGTGCCAGCCGCGCGGCAGGGCGGGCAGCTTGCTCTGGACCCGGATGCGTTCGCGCAGGTCGAAGAGCATGGTGCCGCCGCGCCGCCAGGGCACGCCGACGCGGCTGCGGAACTGGGCGATGACCAGTCCGAAGAATCCGCAGGCGGCCACGACCAGGACCGTGCCGGGGGTGACCCGGGCGGGGCCGAGCGTGTACGGCCCGAGGACCAGGGCCTCGACGATGAGGGCGGCGGCGGAGGCCGCGTACAGGGCGAGCAGGCTCGCGGGGCGCAGCAGCAGGCCGCCCGCGACGATCGGCAGGACGAGGGCGGAGGGCGAGAACCAGACCGGCAGCATGATCGTGCCGCAGGCGATGGCGGGGACGGTCACGAGCAGCCCGGCGAAGGCGAGCCAGTCGGAGGCGTCTCCGCGGAAGTAGTCGACGGCGGATTTGCGCAGGGCGGTGCGAGCCCGGTGCGACAGCATGCGCATCCGGGCCATGAGCGTCTCCACGCGTGCTCCGGCCATTGCTTCGGGACCCTATCCATCCTGGCTGTGCATGCGCAGGGGGACCCCCGGACCCGGGGGCTCCGGCCGGTCGAAAACCCTTCGACTGTGACGGAATGCCCTGGTAAGGATGGCCGTATGGCTCTTGAGATGCGCGTATTGCTGGCTGATGAGTGGGATGTCTGGTACGACCACCTGGAACTGGCGTTCGGCGGGGTGCCGGATTCCCCCGCGGAGCGCAAGCTCTACAGGTCGCTGATCGAGACGGAACGTTCGCTCGGGGTCTGGGACGGCGAGACCTGTGTGGGCTCGGCCGGGGCCTTTTCCTTCCGCCTCTCGGTGCCGGGCGGTGCACTGGTTCCGGCCGCCGGGGTCACGACGGTGGGCGTCTCCCCCACCCACCGCCGGCGCGGGGTGCTGACCTCGATGATGCGCCGCCAATTGGACGACATCCGGGCGGGTGGCGAACCGATCGCCGTGCTGACGGCCTCGGATCCGGCGATCTACGGGCGTTTCGGCTACGGCACCGCGACGTATTCGATGGCCGTGGACATCGACACGACGCGGGTACGGCTCTCCGTGCCGGCGGGGACGGACGGCGTACGGCTGCGGCTCGTCGATCCGCAGAAGGCGCTGCCCGACTGCGAGCGGGTGTACGCCGGGCTCGTCGCGGGCCGGCCCGGGATGCCGGCCCGGCAGCCGGGCTGGGAGCGGCAGGGCCTGCTGGACCCGCCGACCATGCGGGGCGGCGCGTCGCCGCTGAAGTGCGTGGTCGCGGAGGGGGCGGACGGCGAGGTCCTCGGGTACGCGCGCTACCGGGTCAAGCCCGACTGGGACCAGAGCGGTTCGGATGGCACGGTCAGCGTCCTTCAGGTGGAGGCGCTGGAGCCGGCTGCGTACGCGGCGCTGTGGCGGTACTTCTTCGGCATCGACCTGACGTGGCGGGTGCAGGCGTACGGGCGGCCCGTGGACGATCCGGTGCTGCACCTGGTCAGTGACATCCGGCGGATCCAGGCCCGGCAGCGCGACGCCCTGCACGTACGGCTGGTGGACCTGCCCGCGGCGCTGCGGGCGCGGGCGTACGGGACCGGGCTGGACGTGGTGATGCAGGTCGAGGACGCGTTCTGCCCGTGGAACGAGGGCCGGTGGCGCCTGACGGCCGAGGCCGGGGGCCCCGTCACGTGCACCCGCTCGGACGAGCCGGCGGAGCTGGAGCTGTCGGTGCGCGAGCTGGGCTCGGCGTACCTGGGCGGGGTCGCACTGACCGCCCTGGCGGCGGCCGGCCTCGTCCGCGAACTGCGCCCGGGCGCGCTGGCGGAGGCCTCCCGGGCCTTCGCGGGCGACGTGGCTCCCTGGCTCCCGCACGGGTTCTGACACGGGCGCGGGTACTGCGGCCGGGCGGCGGAACCGGGCCCCGGGCGGCGCCGGTGTGCCCGCGGGCCCGCCCCGTCAGCCCGGCTGGGCGCTAGCGGGTCTGGCACCCCGGGCACCAGAAGAGGTTGCGCGCCGCCAGGTCGGCGGTGCGGACCTCGGCCCCGCAGATGTGGCAGGGCATGTTCGCCCGGCGGTAGACGTACACCTCGCCGCCGTGGTCGTCCACGCGCGGCGGGCGGCCCATGGCCTCGGGCAGGTGCTCGTCGCGGACGGTGTCGATCCGGTTGTTCCGTACGCCCTCGCGCATCAGCACCGCCAGGTCCGCCCACATGGCGTCCCACTCGCCGCGCGCGAGGTCCTTGCCCAGCCGGTACGGGTCGATGCCGTGCCGGAACAGGACCTCGGCGCGGTAGACGTTGCCGACGCCCGCGATCACCTTCTGGTCCATGAGCAGGGCGGCGACGGTGGTGCGGGAGCGGGAGATCCGCTTCCAGGCGCGGTCCGGGTCGTCGGCCGGGCGCAGCGGGTCGGGGCCGAGCCGCTCGTGTATCGCCTTCTTCTCGGTCTCGCCGATCAGTGCGCAGGCGGTGGGGCCGCGCAGATCGGCCCAGTGCTGCGCATTGAGCAGCCGCAGCCGGACCGTGTCGGTGGCCGGGGGCGCCGGGGCGGGGCCGAAGCCGAGCTTGCCGAACAGGCCGAGGTGGATGTGGATCCAGGCGTCGCCGAGTTCCAGGAACAGGTGCTTGCCGTGCGCCTCGGCGCTCTCCAGCTCGCGCCCGTCGAGCAGGGCGGCGCTCTCGGCGAAGCGGCCCTGCGGGCTGCTCACCCGGACCGGCCGCCCGGCGAAGCGCTCGGTGTGGTCCTGGGCGAGGCGGTGGATCGTATGCCCCTCGGGCACGGCTGCGCTCCTCGGTGTTCCTCGATGGGTCTCGGAAACGAAATCGCCGTGGGGCCCGGGGGCCCGCGGCGCGGGGGAACGGGCGATAAAGCACGCCGGGGGGGGGGCGGGGACCGGGGGGGGTCGCCGGGGGTGTAGGTCACGGCGA
>NZ_JBIARX010000001.1:842508-920603 GCF_042890265.1 Streptomyces sp. NPDC002209
CGTGGGGGGGGGGGGGGGGGGGGGGGGGGGTGGTCGCGCGCCCCGGGGGGCGGGGGGGCGCGCGGGGGTCCCCCGGGGGGGGGCCCCCACACCCCCCGGGGGGGGGGGGGGCGCCGCCCCCCCCCGGCGAAGCGGAAGATCAGCCCTGCGGGTGGTGGGCCGGGATCGGGGGGAGCTCGCCGGTGGTCTCGTACGCGGAGAGCATCTCGATGCGGCGGGTGTGGCGCTCCTCGCCGGAGTACGGGGTCGCCAGGAAGGCCTCGATGAAGCTGACGGCCTCGTCCTGGGTGTGCATGCGGCCGCCGACGGAGATCACGTTGGCGTTGTTGTGCTCGCGGCCGAGCTTCGCGGTCTCGACGCTCCAGGCCAGGATGGCGCGGACGCCCTTGACCTTGTTCGCGGCGATCTGCTCCCCGTTGCCGGAGCCGCCGATCACGATGCCGAGGCCGTCGGCGTCCGCGGCGGTCTTCTCCGCGGCTCGCAGGCAGAACGGCGGGTAGTCGTCCACCGCGTCGTAGATGTGGGGCCCGCAGTCGACGGGCTCGTGGCCGTTGTTCTTGAGCCAGTCCACCAGGTGGTTCTTGAGCTCAAAGCCGGCATGGTCGGATCCGAGGTACACGCGCATGGGACGAGTGTGGCACGAGCGACCCTCAAGGCCCGCGGAGGGGTGTCGCGTAAGTCACTTCTAAAGCTCAAGTAAACCCAAAGAACGCAGATGGGACAGGGGGGACCGAGGTCCTGGACGTTCGTCCCTACGCAACGATCCGGATTGGGGTCTTCCGCCCTGCGTTCATCTCAGGTTTGAATGCCGGGGCTCGCAACCCGAGAACCTAAGGATCCGTCCATGAGCTCCACGACGACCCTTCAGAAGGAAGGCAACCCCACCGGAAACAACGGTGACGGTCAGCCCTCCGACGGTCTGAAGGCCGGTCTCAAGAACCGCCACCTGTCCATGATCGCCATCGGCGGCGTCATTGGCGCCGGCCTCTTCGTCGGCTCCGGTGGCGGCATCGCCAAGGCCGGCCCCGCCATCCTGATCTCGTACCTCCTCGTCGGCGCGATGGTCGTCTTCGTGATGCGGATGCTGGGCGAGATGGCCGCCGCCAGCCCGAACTCGGGCTCCTTCTCCGCGTACGCCGACCGCGCGCTCGGCCGCTGGGCCGGCTTCTCCATCGGCTGGCTGTACTGGTTCTTCTGGGTCGTCGTGCTCGCCGTGGAGGCGACCGCCGGTGCGAAGATCCTCGAGGGCTGGGTCCCGGCCGTCCCGCAGTGGGGCTGGGCCCTGATCGTGATGGTGGTCCTGACGGTCACCAACCTCGGCTCGGTCGCCTCCTACGGCGAGTTCGAGTTCTGGTTCGCGGGCATCAAGGTCGTCGCCATCGGCGCCTTCGTGATCGTCGGCATGCTCGCCGTCTTCGGCGTGCTGCCCGGTTCGGACAACCCGGGTGCGGGCTTCGCGCACCTCACCGACGCCGGCGGCTTCATGCCGAACGGCTGGGGCTCCATCCTCACCGGTGTGCTGATGGTCGTCTTCTCCTTCATGGGCAGCGAGATCGTCACCCTGGCGGCCGGCGAGTCCGAGGACCCGCGCCGCGCGGTCACCAAGGCCACCAACTCGGTGATCTGGCGTATCGGCGTCTTCTACCTGGGCTCGATCTTCATCGTCCTCACCCTGCTGCCGTGGAACGACAAGTCGATCGTCGACAAGGGCTCGTACGTCGCCGCCCTGGACTCCATCGGCATCGCGCACGCCGGCCAGATCATGAACGTGATCGTCCTGACCGCCGTTCTGTCCTGCCTGAACTCGGGCATGTACACGGCCTCCCGCATGGCCTTCTCGCTGGGCGAGCGCGGTGACGCGCCCAAGATCTTCGCCAAGGTCAACAAGCGGGGCGTGCCCATGGCCGCGATCCTGGGCTCGGTCGTCTTCGGCTTCGCCGCGGTCTACTTCAACTACTCCTCCCCGGACACGGTCTTCAGCTTCCTGCTGAACTCCTCGGGTGCGATCGCGCTCTTCGTGTGGCTGGTCATCTGCCTGACCCAGCTGCGGATGCGCAAGATCCTCGTCCGCGAGGCGCCGGACAAGCTGACGGTCAAGATGTGGCTCTTCCCGTACCTGACGTGGGCCACCGCCGCGATGATCACCTTCGTCCTGGCCTACATGGTCTACGACAAGGACAACCGCGAGACGGTCATGCTGTCGCTGCTGGTCGCCGCCGTCGTGCTGGTCATCGGCGTGGTGCGCGACATGCGCCGCAAGGCTGCCGAGCGCGTCTAGGCGGGCATGCCCGCAAGCACGGCAGCCCCGGACCACTTCGCGTGGTCCGGGGCTGCCGTGCTTGCAGCGCTTGCCGTACGGGGGCTACTTGCGGCCGACCAGCTTCCAGGTGGCGGGCAGCAGACCCATCGCCAGCGCCGCCTTGAGCGCGTCGCCGATCAGGAACGGGGTCAGACCCGCCGCGACGGCCGCGCCGAAGGACATGCCGGTGGACAGCGCCAGGTACGGCACGCCCACCGCGTAGATCAGGGCGGAGCCCAGCGCCATCGTGGCGGCCGTACGCAGGACCGAGCGGTCGGCGCCGCGGCGGGCCAGCGCGCCCACGACGGTGGCGGCGAGCAGCATGCCGAGCACGTAGCCGAAGGAGGCGCCGCCCGCGCCGGACGTGCCGCCCGCGAACCACGGCACGCCCGCCATGCCGACGAGCGCGTACAGGGCGAGCGAGAGGAAGCCGCGTCGGGCACCGAAGGCGGTGCCCACCAGCAGGGCCGCGAAGGTCTGGCCGGTGACCGGGACCGGGGAGCCGGGGACGGGCACGGACACCTGCGCGGCCAGACCGGTGAGCGCGGCTCCGCCGACGACGAGCGCGATGTCGCGGACACGGCTCGCGGGCAGCAGGTCGGCGAGGACGACGCCGGGGCGGAAGGAGACGGAAGCAGTGCTCATCGGAGGCTCCGCGGAGTGAGGGTGACGGGACGATCACCGACGCTAGTGCGCGGCCGGGCGCCCCCTCGCCGCCGGCCGGGACAAAGCCCTACTCACCGGTTTGGTGGGGAGTGCACAAAGAGGCCGGTTCACACCTGCGCGGCAGTGATCCGCGTCACGAGCCAGATTCAGACAACACGTCCGTTTTGCACGGAGGGGCGCCGTCCGGCGAGACTGTAGGGTCCCGCCAATCCTCTGCGGAGCCCCCACCGCCGCTGCCGAGCACGAGAGTACGAGCACCCACTCATGCGCGACCGCTTGCCCACCGCACCGCCCACCGGACCCACCCCTCCTTCCGGGACCGAGATGCCGGCGGAACCCCTCAGCCACAGCCTCAAGCAGCGCCACCTGACCATGCTCGGTCTCGGCGGCGTGATCGGCGCCGGGCTGTTCGTCGGATCCGGCGCCGGCATCGGCATCGCCGGCCCCGCGATCATCTGCTCGTACCTGCTGGCGGGCGCCCTCGCCATGCTGGTGATGCGCGCGCTCGGCGAGATGTCGGCGGCGATGCCCGCCTCCGGCTCGTTCTCCGTGTACGCGGAGCGGGCGCTGGGCCGCTGGGCCGGTTTCTCCGCGGGCTGGCTCTACTGGTTCCTGCTGGTCGTGGTGCTGGCCGTGGAGGCCACCGGCGCGGCGAAGATCGCGAACGGCTGGCTGCCCTCGGTCGACCAGTGGGTCTGGGTGCTGATCTTCATGGTGGTCTTCACCGTGAGCAACCTGGCCGCCGTGAAGAACTTCGGCGAGTTCGAGTTCTGGTTCGCGGCCCTCAAGGTCGGCGCGATCGTGCTGTTCCTGATCCTCGGCACCCTCGCGATCTTCGGGCTGCTCCCGGACACCGACCCCATCGGCACGGCCAACCTGACCGGCCGAGGCGGCTTCTTCCCCGAGGGCTTCGGCGGAGTGGTCGCCGGCATGCTCGCCGTCATCTTCGCCTTCGGCGGCCTGGAGGTCGTCACCATCGCGGCCGCCGAGTCCGACGACCCGGCCAAGTCCGTGGCCCGCGCGGTGCGCAGCGCCGTGTGGCGCATCCTCTTCTTCTACGTCGGCTCGATGGTGGTCATCGTCACCCTGCTGCCGTGGGACTCCCTGAAGCCGGGCGAGAGCCCGTACGTCGCGGTGCTGGACTCCATCGGGATCCCGGCGGCCGGTCAGATCATGAACATCGTGGTGTTCGTGGCGCTGCTGTCCGCGCTCAACGCCAACCTGTACGGCTCCTCCCGCATGGTCTTCTCGCTGGCCGAGCGCGGCGAGGCGCCCCGGGCGCTGCTGAAGGTGTCCGGCGGCGGAGTGCCGCGCCGGGCCGTGTTCGCCTCGGTCGCCTTCGGCTTCGTGTCGGTGGTGCTGAACCTGCTGTGGCCGGACACGGTCTTCCTCTACATGCTCAACGCGGTCGGCGCGGTGCTGCTGTTCGTGTGGGCGCTGATCGCGGTCTCGCAGCTGAAGCTGCGCCGCGCACTGGAGCGGGACATGCCGGAGCGCCTCACGCTGCGGATGTGGTGCTTCCCGTACCTGACGTGGGCGGCGCTGCTCGGCATGGCGGCGGTGCTGGTGCTGATGCTGTTCGACGACTCGGCGCGGCCGCAGCTGCTGTGGTCCACCGGCGCGGCCGCGGCCGTCCTGGTGGTGGCGTGGGTGCGGGAGATCCGGGCACGCCGGGCCTGACGCCGTCGAGCCCGCCTGCCCACCGTCCGGATATTGGACAGGAAACGTTCGATAATCGGACGGTGGGCAGTATGGCCCCATGAGTCAGAGCACCATCACACCCCCGGAGCAGCGGCACGGCACGGCAGCGCCGGCCGACGGCGGATCCCCCCTCGGCAACGGCCTCAAGCAGCGCCACCTCTCGATGATCGCCCTCGGCGGGGTCATCGGCGCCGGCCTCTTCGTCGGCTCCGGCGCCGGCATCGCCGCCGCCGGTCCCTCGATCGTGATCGCGTACGCCGTGTCCGGCCTGCTCGTGATGTTCGTGATGCGGATGCTCGGCGAGATGTCCGCCGCGAACCCCGCCTCCGGCTCCTTCTCCGTGCACGCGGACCGGGCGATCGGCCCCTGGGCCGGGTTCACGGCCGGCTGGATGTTCTGGACGCTGCTGTGCGTGGGCGTGGCCATCGAGGCGATCGGCGCGGCGCACATCATGACCGGCTGGTTCCCCGGCACCCCGTCCTGGATGTGGGTGCTGGCCTTCATGGCCCTGTTCTGCGGCACCAACCTGGCCGCCGTCTCCCACTTCGGCGAGTTCGAGTTCTGGTTCGCCGCCCTCAAGATCGGTGCGATCGCGCTGTTCCTGGGCCTGGGCGTGCTGGCCGTCCTGGGCCTGCTGCCCGGCACCTCCTCCCCGGGCGCCGCCAACCTGGTGCACGACGGCGGGTTCCTGCCGAACGGCACGGACGGCCTGCTGGTCGGGCTGCTGGCCTCGGTCGTCGCGTACGGCGGCCTGGAGACGGTGACCATCGCGGCCGCCGAGTCCGACGACCCCGTCAAGGGCGTGGCCCGGGCCGTGAAGACCACCATGTGGCGGATCGCGATCGTCTACGTCGGCTCGATGCTGGTCATCGTCACGCTGCTGCCGTGGAACGACCCGGCGGTGACCGACGAGGGCCCGTACGCGGCCACCCTGGACCACCTGGGCATCCCCGCCGCCGGCGAGATCATGAACGTGGTCATCCTGATCGCGCTGCTGTCGGCGATGAACGCCAACGTCTACGGCTCCTCGCGGATGGCCCACTCGCTCGTCTCCCGCGGCCAGGGCCCCAAGGCGCTGGGCAAGGTCAGCGGCCGGGTGCCGCGCCGCGCCGTGCTCGCCTCCTGCGGCTTCGGCTTCGTCACCGTGCTGCTGTCGTACTGGTACCCGGACACCCTGTTCGCCTGGCTGCTGAACATGGTCGGCGGCGTCATCCTCGTCGTCTGGGGCTTCATCGCCGTCTCGCAGTTCGTGCTGCGGCGCCGGCTGGAGCGGGAGGCGCCCGGGAAGCTGGTCGTGAAGATGTGGGGCTTCCCGTACCTGACCTGGGTGGCGCTGGCCGGAGTGGCCGGGGTCCTGGTCCTGATGGCCCTCGGCGAGGACACCCGGGTCCAGGTGGTGTTCACCGGCGGCCTCACCCTCGCCCTCGCGGCGACCGGCTACGTGATGCAGCGCCGGGCCGCGACCCGGGCCTGACCGGCCCTCACACGACGAAGGCGCTCCCCTTGCCACCGGCACGGGGAGCGCCTTCGTCGTACCCGGGGCACACCCGGCGAGGTCAGGTGACCCTTACGTGATCACCGGAATAGATACTGCTAGCGTGCAGTTGCGCATTGATTGCAATAAGCAGTTGGCACGCTGAGGGGACCGGATAACACGCATGGCCATCTACACGCTTCCTGAGCTTCCGTACGACTACGCGGCGCTCGAGCCGGTGATCAACCCGCAGATCATCGAGCTGCACCACGACAAGCACCACGCGGCCTACGTCACGGGCGCCAACAACACGCTGGAGCAGCTGGCGGAGGCCCGCGACAAGGAGAACTGGGGCGCGCTCAACGGCCTCGAGAAGAACCTCGCGTTCCACCTCTCCGGCCACATCCTGCACAGCATCTACTGGCACAACATGGCCAGCCCGAAGACCGGTGAGGGCGGCGGCGAGCCCACCGCCGCGGACGGCGTCGGCGAGCTCGCGGACGCCATCACCGAGTCCTTCGGCTCCTTCGCCAAGTTCAAGAAGCAGCTGACGTTCGCGTCCTCCGCCACGCAGGGCTCCGGCTGGGGCGTGCTCGCGTACGAGCCGGTCAGCGGCCGCCTGGTCGTCGAGCAGGTCTACGACCACCAGGGCAACGTGGGCGTGGCCAGCACCCCGATCCTGGTCTTCGACGCCTGGGAGCACGCCTTCTACCTGCAGTACAAGAACCAGAAGGTGGACTTCATCGAGGCCATGTGGAACGTCGTCAACTGGCAGGACGTGGCCGGGCGCTACGCCGACGCCAAGGCGAACACCCCGCTGCTGATCCCCGCCAAGGGCTGATCACGGCCCCACCGAGCCCTCCCCCAGCCTTCGGCCGGGAGGTGCCCCCAGCCTCGTGATCGTCTTCTCAACCTTCGCGTGGGGGCGTCCAACGGAAGACCCCCGCAAGGACGTGACTTGCGGGGGTCTTCCGTGTGTGCGACAGCAGGCCTACTCGAAGGACGGGCCCTTGGTGCGGGTGCGCTTGATCTCGTAGAAGCCGGGGGTGGAGGCGACCAGCAGGGTGCCGTCCCACAGCCGGGCCGCGGCCTCGCCGCGCGGGGTGGGGGTGACGACCGGCCCGAAGAAGGCCACCTCGTCGCCCTCGGCGCCGGGCACGGAGATCACCGGGGTGCCGACCTCCTGGCCGACGCGGTCGATGCCGTTGTTGTGGGAGTCGCGCAGCACCTGGTCGTACTCGTCCGAGTCGGCGTAGGCGAGCAGCTCGGCCGGCAGGCCGACCTCCTCCAGGGCCTCGGCGATGACCTCGCGGGTCGCACCCTTGTCCTCGTTGTGGATCCGGGTGCCGAGCGCGGTGTAGAGCTTGCCGGTGATCTCGTCACCGTGCTTCTGCTGGGCCGCGATGACCACGCGGACCGGCGCCCAGCCCTTGGGGCCGAGGATCTCGCGGTAGTGCTCGGGCAGTTCGTCGAGCTTGTTCTCGTTGAGGACGGCGAGGCTCATCACGTGCCAGCGCACCTCGACGTCGCGGACCTTCTCGACCTCCAGCATCCAGCGGGACGTCATCCAGGCCCAGGGGCAGAGCGGGTCGAACCAGAAGTCGACCGGGGTCTTCTCTCGCACCTGGGTGTCGGCCATGTCTCTCCTCGTGTCGCTTGGGTACCGCGGGTCCTGTTCCCCCTCGCCAACCAGGCCAGGACCCTCCGCATTCCCCCGTGGGAGGATTCGATCAGGTATCGCGATCACGCACGAAGGAGTGCACGTGCCCGGAGAGAATCTGTCCCGTGACGAGGCCCGCGAGCGGGCCGAGCTGCTGTCCGTCGACGGGTACGAGGTGGTCCTCGACCTGCGGTCCGCCGTGGACGAGGCCGAACCGGCCGAGGGGCCGCGGACCTTCCGCTCGGTGACCACGATCCGCTTCCGGGCCGCGGCCCCCGGCTCGGCCACCTTCGCGGACCTCGTCGCCCCGTCGGTGAACTCCGTCACACTCAACGGGCGCGCACTGGACCCGGCCGCCGTCTTCGACGGGGTGCGGATCGCCCTGGCCGACCTGGCCTCCGAGAACGTCCTCGTGGTGGACGCGAACTGCGCGTACAGCCGCACGGGCGAGGGCATGCACCGCTTCGTGGACCCGGAGGACGGCGAGGTCTACCTCTACACGCAGTACGAGCCGGCCGACGCCCGGCGGGTGTACGCGAACTTCGAACAGCCCGACCTGAAGGCGCCCTACCGCTTCGAGGTGACCGCGCCGGAGGGCTGGCAGGTCTGGAGCAACGGCGCCGAGGAGTCCCGCGAGGGCCTGACCCGGCGGTTCGCCGAGACCGCGCCGATCTCCACGTACATCACGTGCGTGGTGGCGGGCCCGTACCACTACGTGACGGACACCTACACGCGCGGGGACCTGACGATCCCGCTGGGCGCGATGTGCCGCAAGGGGCTGGCGAAGCACTTCGACGCCGACGACGTCTTCCTGGTCACCAAGCAGGGCTTCGACTTCTTCCACGAGCACTTCGACTACCCGTACCCCTTCGGGAAGTACGACCAGGCCTTCGTGCCCGAGTACAACCTGGGCGCGATGGAGAACCCGGGGATGGTGACCTTCCGCGAGGAGTACATCTTCCGCGGGAAGGTGACGCGGGCCGCGTACGAGCGCCGCTGCAACACGATCCTGCACGAGATGGCCCACATGTGGTTCGGCGACCTCGTCACCATGAAGTGGTGGGACGACCTGTGGCTGAAGGAGTCCTTCGCGGACTTCATGGGCTCCTTCTCGCAGGTGGAGGCGACCCGCTTCGACCAGGCGTGGGTGACCTTCGCCAACAGCCGCAAGGCGTGGGCGTACCGGGCCGACCAGCTGCCCTCCACGCACCCGATCACGGCCGACATCCGTGACCTGGAGGACGCGAAGCTCAACTTCGACGGCATCACGTACGCCAAGGGCGCGGCGGTCCTCAAGCAGCTGGTGGCGTACGTGGGGCGCGACGCGTTCCTCGAGGGCGCCCGGCGCTACTTCAAGGCCAACGCGTACGGGAACACCACGCTGGACGACCTGCTGGCGGTCCTCGGGGAGGTCTCCGGGCGGGACATGGCCGAGTGGTCGCGGGCGTGGCTGCAGACGGCCGGCGTGAACGTGCTGACGCCGGTGGTGACGTACGACGCGGGCGGCCGGGTGACCGAGCTGGCGGTGGTCCAGGAGGGCGAGGCCCTGCCCGGTCAGCCGACTCCGTCGGCGGGCCGCCCCCACCGGGTCGCGGTCGGCCTGTACCGGCTGGAGGACGGCTCGCTGGTGCGCTACGCGCAGGCCGAGGCGGACGTGGCGGGGGTCAGGACGGTCGTGGCGGAGCTGGCCGGGCAGGAGCGGCCCGACCTGGTGCTCGTCAACGACGAGGACCTCACCTACTGCAAGATGCGCTTCGACGAGGGCTCGCTGGAGACCCTGCGGGTGCGGCTGGGGGACGTCGCGGATCCGCTGGCGCGGGCGCTGTGCTGGTCGGCGCTGTGGAACCTGACGCGGGACGGGCTGATGCCGGCGCGCGACTTCGTCTCGCTGGTGCTGGCCCACGCCGGGCGCGAGAGCGACGTCGGCGTGCTGCAGATGGTGCACGCGCAGGCGCTGACCGCGGTCACGCACTACGCGGCGGCCGACTGGCGCGAGCAGGGCGGCCGGGTGCTGTCGGCGGTCGCGCTGCAGGAGCTGCGGCGGGCGGAGCCCGCTTCGGAGCACCAGCTGACCTGGGCCCGCTTCTTCGCCGCTAGCGCGGCGACGGAGGGCGACTTCCAGCTGCTGCTGGGGCTGCTGGACGGCTCGGCGCGGATCGACGGGCTGGACGTGGACCAGGAGCTGCGGTGGGACTTCCTGCTGCCGCTCGCCGCGCACGGAGCCGTGGACGAGGCCGCGCTGGCTGCGGAACTGGTGCGGGACGACACCGCGTCGGGCAAGCGGCACCAGGTGCGGTGCCTGGCGGCGCGACCCTCGGAGGCGGTCAAGGACCAGGCGTGGGTGGCGGTGGTCGAATCCGACGCGCTGTCGAACGCGCTGGTGGAGGCGACGATCGCCGGTATGCAGCAGTCCTCGCAGCGGGCGCTGCTGGCGCCTTACGCGGAGCGCTACTTCGAGGTGATCGAGCGGATCTGGGCGGAGCGTTCGATCCAGATCGGCATGCACGTGGTGAAGGGGCTGTACCCGTCGCTGGAGGACTCGCCGGCCACGCTGGCCGCGACGGACGCCTGGCTGTCGGCCCACGAGTCGGCTCCGCCGGCGCTGCGCCGCCTGGTGCTGGAGGCCCGTGACGACCTGGCCCGCGCCCTGCGCGCGCAGGCCTGCGACGCGGCGGCCGCCTCGGTCTGACGCACCCGTCGGCGGGGCCGGACCTCGGCCCCGCCGACGGAAGCGAACGGCGGTATCGGCTTTCGAACGGCCGTACTTTAGTGCGGGCTTGTCCGGATTTGTCGACGGGAACGTAACAGGGGTTAGCGGGGCCGGGGCGAGCGGGAATCTCCGCCGCATGAACCACAACGCACCCCTCCCCCTCGCCCACCTCACCGGCAGCCGCCCCCGCGTGCTGAGCCTCGCCCAGCTCCGCGAGCACGGCGTGAGCGCCTCCGACGCCGCCGCACGGCCCTGGCAGGAGATCCTGCCGGGGGTGTTCCTGCTCCACCCGGGCGCCGCGACCAGCGAGGAGCGCCTGCACGCGGCCCTGCTGTACGCGGGCCGCCGCGGCGGCGAAGCCATGATCACCGGGCTGGCGGCCCTCGCGCTGTACCGGTTCGGCTCCGCGCCCGCCCTGACGGCCCTCGCGCAGATCGACGTACTGGTGCCCCACACCCGCCGGCTCCGCTCCGTCGGCACCGTACGGATCGTGCGGTCGCACACCCCGCCCCGCGCGCAGCAGGTGACCTCTCTGCCCGTCGCGCCCGTGGCCCGAGCCCTGGCCGACGCCGTCGCCCAGCTCTCCGACGCGGGCACCGTGCGCCGCCTGCTGAGCGAGGCCGTCCGCGGCGGGCACTGCGAGCCCGCCGCCGTCGTACGGGAGCTGACGGTGGCCCGGCTGCTGAACCGCCCCCACGTGGTCGACGCCGTCGAGTCCCTGCTCGCCGAGGGCCGGGCCATCGCCGAGGACCGGCTGTACCAGCTCGTACGGGGATACGAGCTGCCCGAGCCGGTCTGGAACGTGGACCTGCGCCTGCCCGGCGGCCCGCACGTCGGCGGGGTCGACGCGTTCTGGCCCGAGCAGGCCGTCGCCGTGGAGATCGACACCCGTGCGCCCCGGCAGGGCGAGGACGAGCAGTTCTCGGAGGCCGTCCGCAAGCGGGAGACCCTGGAGCGGCTCGGGGTGACCGTCCTGCACATCACCCCGCGCAAGCTCCGCGACTGGCCCGAGCAGCAGGCCGCGGTCGTCCGGACCGCCCTGACGGCGTCCGCCGACCGCGAGCCCGCCGCCTACCTGGTCGTACTCCCCCGGTGAAGGGCGGCCGGCGCCGGCCGGTCACGTACGCTCGGCGGATCTGCAGGCGTGCACGGAGGAGCGGTGGGATGGCGACAGAGGCGGCGGACCCGCGCCCGCTGAAGGGCGGACCGATCGCCCTGGACCTGCTGAACACGCGCTGGACCCAGGACGGCGGGCCCGCCGACCTCTTCGCCGGGGCCTTCGGGCTGACCCGGGTCGAGGGGCTCGCGGTCTGGCTGCGCACCACCGGGCTGGCCGACCGCTTCCGCGCCGACGCCGCGACCCTCGTCCACCTGATGACCGCCCGCGAGGCGCTGGCCCGGGCCGTCGCGGACCCGGCCGACGCGAGTGCGCGCGCCCTGATCGACGCCGTCCTGGAGCACGGGCGGATCCGGGTCACCCTGACCGCCGAAGGTCCGGGCGAGCGGGCCGAGTTCGACGACCCGACCTGGGGTCCGGCCTGGACGGCCGCCCGCGACTACCTGGAGCTGCTGGTCTCGGCGCCCGAGCGGCTCCGCGAGCACTACGCGCGCACGCGCGAGCGCTGAGAAGCCCGAAGTTGTCACACCCGGTCTGAGACCGGGCACCGTCCCACCTCCGCCAAGAGGTCGGGAAGTCGACAAAGCAACTCTTCAACCCCTGTGATTCGCACGGGTACGCCCCGGTACGGCCTTGATGGCACATCCCCTGAGCTGGCGGGAGTCCGCCATGTCAGGTCTCGGTCAAGACAACGCTCCCCAAAGAGCTGTCACTTGCGCAAAGCTGACCGGTCATCCGGCACCGAAATCCGGACCGTATCTTTCACTTATCCAGGGATGCTGATGACCCTCGAATCCCCCAGCTCCATATCCGGGGCCAGACGCGTTGCACGCGTCGCGGCCGCGGCCGGTCTGGTCGCCGCGCTCGCGACGGCGGGCGCGATGCCCGTGTTCGCGGCCACCGGCCCCGCGACCGGCACCCCGGGCAGCGGCCCGGCCGTCAAGTCCGCCGACCAGAAGCTCGGTTCGGCGGACGCCGAGCTGCTGCAGGAGGCCAAGGCCAAGGGCGACGCGACCGTCACCGTCATGGTGGCCACCGCCCCCGGCCAGACCAAGCAGGTCGCGGACCAGCTCACCGCGGTGCAGGGCGCCTCGGTCGGCAAGACCGACGACAAGCTCGGCTACGTGCGGGCCACGCTGCCCACCGGCAAGGCCGAGGCCGCGCTGAAGGCCGCCGCCAAGCTGTCCTCCGTGCACGCCATGGACCTCAAGCACGAGATCCAGCTGTCGGACCCGCGCCCCGACGGCGGCAAGGAATCGAGCTCGGCGAAGAAGACCGCCTCCGAGACCTACCCGGGGCCGGACAAGAACACCCCCGCGAAGAACCCGTACAACCCGTCCTTCGAGACCGGCGCGGTGGACTTCGTCGCCAAGAACCCGCAGGCCGACGGCCGCGGCGTGACCATCGGCATCCTGGACTCGGGCGTCGACCTCGGCCACCCGGCGCTCCAGAAGACCACCACGGGCGAGCGCAAGATCGTCGACTGGGTCACCGCGACCGACCCGATCACCGACAACGACGCCACCTGGCGCGCGCAGATCACCCCGGTCACGGCCACGGGCGGCACCTTCAGCGCGGGCGGCCAGAGCTGGAAGGCCCCGGAGGGTTCGTACCAGTGGAGCCGGTTCAGCGAGTCGATCACCGCCACCGGTGACATGAAGGGCGACGTCAACCGGGACGGGGACACCACCGACCGGTTCGGCATGCTCTACGACGCCGCCGCCGGCACCGTCCGCGTCGACACCGACCAGGACGGCGACTTCACGAACAACGAGCCGATGAAGCCGTACAAGGACGGCTACCAGATCGGCTACTTCGGCACGGACAACCCGGCGACCGACGTCGCCGAGCGCATCCCGTTCGTGATCCAGATCCGCAAGGACGTCCCGATGGACCCGCTCGGCGGGGACTGGGTCGGCAAGAAGGCCGACTTCGTCAACATCGGCATCATCGAGTCCGAGCACGGCACGCACGTCGCCGGCATCACCGCCGCCAACAGCCTCTTCGGCGGCAAGATGAACGGCGAGGCGCCCGGCGCGAAGATCGTCTCCTCGCGCGCCTGCTCCTGGTCCGGCGGCTGCACCAACGTCGCGCTGACCGAGGGCATGATCGACCTCGTCGTCAACCGCGGCGTGGACATCGTCAACATGTCCATCGGCGGCCTGCCGGCGCTGAACGACGGCAACAACGCCCGCGCCGAGCTCTACAGGAACCTCATCGACACCTACGGTGTCCAGCTCGTCATCTCGGCGGGCAACGAGGGCCCCGGTGTCAACACCATCGGCGACCCCGGTCTCGCGGACAAGGTCATCTCCGTGGGTGCCGCGGTCTCCAAGGAGACCTGGGCCGCCAACTACGGCTCCGGCGTGACCAAGAAGTACAACATGTTCCCGTTCTCCTCGCGCGGTCCGCGTGAGGACGGCGGCTTCACGCCGACCATCACCGCCCCCGGCGCGGCCATCAACACCACGCAGACCTGGCTGCCCGGCGGACCGGTGAAGGAGGCCGGCTACAACCTGCCGGCCGGCTACTCGATGCTGCAGGGCACCTCGATGTCCTCGCCGCAGGCGGCGGGCGCCAGCGCCCTGCTGATCTCGGCCGCGAAGCAGCAGCACATCGCGCTCACCCCGGCGAGCCTGCGCGTCGCGCTCACCAGCACCGCGAAGAAGATCGACGACGTCCCGGCGCACGCCCAGGGCGCGGGTCTGATCGACATCAACGGTGCCTGGGAGTCCATCCAGCGCGGTGCCAAGGCGAACGAGTTCACCGTCAAGGCGCCGGTCGACACCGCGATCGACCAGTTCCTGAAGACCCCGGGCTTCGGCACCGGCCTCTACGACCGCGAGGGCGGCCTCAAGGTCGGCCAGAAGAAGGTCTACGACGTCGTCGTCACCCGCACCACGGGCGTCAAGTACGGCACGCGTCACAACCTGAGCTGGCGCAACAACGACGGCACGTTCAAGGTCGTCGGCGGCTACGACTACGTCACGCTGCCGCTGAACAAGCCGGTCACCATCAAGGTCGAGGCCCAGCCCAAGTCGGCCGGCGTCCACAGCGGCATCCTGCAGCTGGACGACGAGACCACCGAGGGCATCGACAAGCAGATCCTGACCACGGTCGTCGCCTCCACCCCGCTGGCGAAGCCGTCGTTCACGCTGTCGGACACCTCCTCCGTCCAGCGCAACAGCCACAAGTCGTACTTCGTCACCGTGCCGCAGGGCGCGAAGTCCCTCGAGGTCGCCCTCGGCGGTCTCGCGGCGGGCAGCCAGACGCGCTTCATCTCGATCCACCCGTACGGTGTGGGCGTCGAGGACAGCGCGACCACCATGTGCTACCCGAACTACGACAACCCGGCCAACAAGTGCCGCCCCGACCTGCGTTCGTACGAGAACCCGCAGCCGGGCGTCTGGGAGATCGAGGTCGAGTCGCGCCGTACGTCGCCGCTGCTCGACAACCCGTTCAAGCTGGACGTCTCCGTCCTCGGCGCGGCCTTCGACCCGGCGGTCAAGGTCCTGCCCGAGGTGAAGCAGGGCACCCCGGCCCCGGTCCAGTGGACGATCAAGAACGACGCCGCCGCCATCTCGGGCGGCAAGCTCCAGGGCGGCCCGCTCGGCTCCGCGAAGGTCGCCAAGCCGACCATCGCGAACGGCGAGTCCCAGACGAGCACCGTCACCATCGGTGAGGGCGTTTCCCGCCTGGACGTGGCCATCGGCGGTGTCTCCGACACCGGTGCCGACCTCGACCTCACCGTCCTCAAGGACGGCGTGAAGGTCGGCTCCTCCGCCGACGGCGACTCCGAGGAGGCCGTGACCCTGCTCAACCCGGCCGCCGGCACCTACACCATCCAGGTGGACGGCTACGCCGTTCCGTCCGGGTCCACCACGTACAACTACCGCGACGTGTACTTCTCGTCCGCCCTGGGCTCCGTCCAGGTCGACGAGGGTGCCGCGGTGAACCTGGCCAACGGCGCCTCGGCGACGGTCACGGCGAACGTCCTCGCCGCCGCCCCGGCCCCCGAGGGCCGTCAGTTCTTCGGCGAGGTCAAGCTGCTCAACGCCCGCGGCACCGCCGCCGGCACCGGCAGCGTCCAGATCGAGAAGGTCACCCCGTAGTACCTCCGGATCCACGGATCCACACTGAAGGGGCGGTGCTCTGACGAGCACCGCCCCTTCGGGCTTTCCGCTCCCGCGGACGCGGGCTACCTGCCCAGCGAGCTCAGGTCCTGGGCGTAGGTGCCGACCGCGTGGGCGATGACGTCCAGGTTGGTGTCGAAGGCCTTCAGGTCCAGGTTCTTCAGGGTGTCGCCCGCCCCGTGGTAGTGCGGGTCGTACGGGGCCCCGGCCGTGCCGCCGTGACGCCGGGCCTGCTCGGCGGTCTTGATGCCCTCGGCGCCGGTGAAGGTGCCGCCGGCCGGGATGCCGTTCGCGATGAACGGGCCGTAGTCGGACCGGCCGTCGAAGTCGCTGCCCTCGTGGGGCTTGCCCTTGCGGTCGAGGAAGCCGTTGATGAGCGCCTCGATCTGCGCCGAGCCGGCCGGCCCGGCGCCTTCGCCGGTCTTGTCCGAGTCGTCGCCGTCGTAGACGAACTGGACCGGGTTCGGCGAGGCGATCATGTCGAAGTTCAGGTAGAGGGCGATGTCCTTCCTCTGCTTCTCCGACAGCTGCGCCACGTAGTGCTCCGATCCCAGCAGGCCGAGCTCCTCCGCCGACCACCAGGCGAAGCGGACCTTGTTGGCGGGCCCCTTCCCCTTCTTGTTGGCGCCCTCTTCCGCGAGCTTGAGCGCCACCTCCAGCAGGCCGGCCGAGCCGGAGCCGTTGTCGTTGATGCCCGGGCCCTCGGGGACCGAGTCCAGGTGGCTTCCGACCGCCACGACACGGTCGGAGCGGCCGCCCCTGGTCTCGGCGATCACGTTGCGGGTGGTCTTCTTCACGTGCTCCTGGTCCAGGTCCAGGCGTACGGTCACTTCTCCCCCGGCCGCGGCCGCGGCCAGTGCCTCGCCGTCGGCGAGGGTGATCCCGGCGCTCGGGATGATCCCCTCGGCGGGCGAGGAGAACCCGCCCCGGACCGGGGTGGTACCGCTGTGGTTGTAGACGATCACGCCGAGCGCGCCGGCCGCCGCGGCGGCTTTCTGCTTCTCGACGAAGGTGCAGGCACCCCGCTTGACCAGGGCGATCTTTCCGGCGAAGGCCCCGGCCGGATAGTCGGCGGCGTCGCAGCCCGGGGTCTCGTCGACCCGGGCGAGGGCGATCGGGGCGGTCAGCCCGCCGGCCGGGGTCGACTTCGTGAAGGTGAAGGCGGCGGTGGCCAGCTCCCGCGGTTCGCCGCCGAGGACGGTGGTCTTCTCCGTCTTCGTGTGCGCCTCGTGTATCTCGAAGTCCTGGTACGCGACCTGGTACCCGGCCTTCGCGAGGGTGTCGTGGACATAGGCGGCCGAGGCGGCGTGGCCGGGCGTGCCGGCGGCGCGGTTGCCGCCGTTGGCGTCGGCGATCTGCTGGAACTTCGCCAGGTGGCGGTAGGCGCCGCGGGCGGTGACCTCCGCCACCAGTTCCCCGGCCAGCCTGCCCTCGTGCGGGTGGGCGGCCGCCGGGGTGGCGGTCAGCAGGACGGGTGCGGCCACGGCGGCGGCCGCGAGGGCGGCGAGCGCCGGTATGGACCGGCGGTGGTGGCGGTGGCGGTGGCGGATGGCACGCACGGCGGTTCTCCCCGAGTTCGGTGTGCGGACGGCCCGTCCGGATACCGGACGCGACCGACCAGACCGTAACCGGCCGTGACCTGGCAAAACGGGCGCTCAGCGGGGGTGCAACACAGCCGCCACGAACGTGTCACGCGGGTTCACACCGGGGACACCGTCCGTTCCTCGGACAATGGATTGGACAAGCCTCGTGGGGTCGAACGCATGATGGCTTCACGCGCCCGCGTCGTACGTAGCAGAAGGAGTCACCGTGAGGGTCGGAATCGTCGGAGCCACCGGTCAGGTCGGCGCAGTCATGCGCGGCATCCTCGCCGAGCGCAAGTTCCCGGTGGACGAGCTGCGGCTGTTCGCCTCGGCCCGCTCCGCGGGCTCGACCCTCGAGTGGGAGGGCAAGGAGATCACCATCGAGGACGCCTCCACGGCCGACTACTCCGGCCTGGACATCGTCCTGTTCTCCGCGGGCGGCGCCACCTCCAAGACCCTCGCCGAGAAGGTCGCCTCCCAGGGCGCCGTCGTGATCGACAACTCCTCCGCCTGGCGCCGCGACCCCGACGTGCCGCTCGTCGTCTCCGAGGTCAACCCGCACGCGATCAAGAACCGCCCCAAGGGCATCATCGCGAACCCGAACTGCACCACCATGGCCGCGATGCCGGTGCTGCGCCCGCTGCACGACGAGGCCGGCCTGACCTCGATGGTCGCCACCACCTACCAGGCCGTCTCCGGCTCGGGCCTGGCCGGCGTCGCCGAGCTCAAGGGCCAGGCCTGCGCCGTGTCCGAGGCCGCCGACCAGCTGACCTTCGACGGTGGCGCCGTGGACTTCCCGGAGCCGGCCGTCTACAAGCGCCCCATCGCGTACAACGTGGTCCCGCTCGCGGGCTCGATCGTCGACGACGGCTCCTTCGAGACCGACGAGGAGCAGAAGCTCCGCAACGAGTCCCGCAAGATCCTGGAGATCCCGGAGCTCAAGGTCTCCGGCACCTGCGTGCGCGTGCCCGTCTTCTCCGGCCACTCCCTGCAGGTCAACGCCCGCTTCGCGAACCCGATCAGCGTCGAGCGCGCCTACGAGCTCCTCAAGGACGCCCCGGGCGTCGAGCTCTCGGAGATCCCGACCCCCCTGCAGGCGGCGGGCAAGGACGCCTCGTACGTCGGCCGCATCCGCGTCGACGAGACGGTCGAGAACGGCCTCGCGCTGTTCCTCTCGAACGACAACCTGCGCAAGGGCGCGGCCCTGAACGCGGTCCAGATCGCCGAGCTCGTCGCCGAGGAACTGCGCGGCTGAGCCTCCGGTCACACGCAAAGGGGCGGCACCGGTCGGTGCCGCCCCTTTGCGCGTTCCCGCCGGCCGTCAGGGCCTGCGGGCCTCGAACAGGAAGCAGCCGAACTCGGTGGCGCGGACGTGCACGAGGGCCACCTCCGGGTCGGCGAAGGCCTCCGCCAGTTCCTCCTCCAGCGCTGCGTCCGGGTCCTCGCCGAGGGACAGGGCGCGGCCGCCGAGGATGTGGCCCCGGGCGTCGTAGCGGCGCGCCGTGCGCAGGGCGCCGGGTTGGGCGAAGGGGTATCCGGGGGTCCCGGCAGGGCCGCCGCAGTCGGCGGCGTGGATGAACACCGGGCCCTGCTCGTCGTACGCGCCCGGGTCGGCGCCGTTCTCGGCGGCCCAGCGGCGCAGCGGCGCGTACGAGACGAGGGCGATCCGCTCCCCGGGGCGGCTGCGGCGCAGGCAGCAGCGCAGCGGGGCTCCGCCCTCGGGGTCCTCGTAGGGCAGGCAGGGCCGGCCGGCGTCGTCACGGACGCGCAGGCCGGCGAGGGCGGCGGGGGCGAGGGGGCGTACGGCGTGGAGCGCCGGTCGGGGCGCCGGTTGCGTGGTCATGCCGTCCAGGGTGCGCGCCCGGACCTGGCGAAGCTGGCGGAAATCGGACGTCGCGTTTCGCCCGTGGATTACTCCGGGGCAGCTGGTCTGCCCTCGTGGAAGGATGGCGGGGCAACGTCACCATCGAAGGAGATGAACGCGTGCCTGGCACGAATCTGACCCGTGAAGAGGCTCAGCAGCGGGCGAAGCTGCTCAGCGTCGACTCGTACGAGATCGACCTCGACCTGAGCGGGGCGCAGGAGGGCGGCACGTACCCCTCCGTGACCACCGTGCGCTTCCAGTCCGCCGAGGCGGGCGCGGAGACCTTCATCGACCTGGTCGCTCCGGCCGTGCACGAGGTCGTCCTGAACGGCACGTCGCTGGACGTGGCCGAGGTCTTCCGGGACTCGCGCATCGCGCTGAAGGGCCTCGCGGCGGGGGCCAACGAGCTGAAGGTCGTCGCGGACTGCGCGTACACCAACACGGGCGAGGGCCTGCACCGCTTCGTCGACCCGGTCGACCAGCAGGCCTACCTGTACACCCAGTTCGAGGTGCCGGACGCGCGGCGCGTGTTCGCCAGCTTCGAGCAGCCCGACCTGAAGGCGACGTTCCGGTTCACCGTGACGGCCCCCGAGGGCTGGACGGTCATCTCGAACTCTCCGACGCCGGAGCCCGCGGACGTCAAGGACAACGTCTGGCGCTTCGAGCCGACGCCGCGCATCTCCACGTACATCACGGCGCTGATCGTCGGCCCGTACCACGCGGTGCACAGCTCGTACGAGGGCCCGAACGGCCAGTCGGTGCCGCTCGGCATCTACTGCCGGCCGTCGCTCGCCGAGTTCCTGGACGCCGACGCGATCTTCGACGTCACGCGGCAGGGCTTCGCCTGGTTCCAGGAGAAGTTCGCGTACGACTACCCGTTCGCCAAGTACGACCAGCTCTTCGTCCCGGAGTTCAACGCGGGCGCGATGGAGAACGCGGGCGCGGTCACCATCCGCGACCAGTACGTCTTCCGCTCGAAGGTGACGGACGCGGCGTACGAGGGCCGCGCCGAGACGATCCTCCACGAGCTCGCGCACATGTGGTTCGGCGACCTGGTCACCATGGAGTGGTGGAACGACCTGTGGCTGAACGAGTCGTTCGCGACGTACACCTCGATCGCCTGCCAGGCGTACGCCGAGGGCACGAAGTGGCCGCATGCCTGGACGAGCTTCGCCAACTCGATGAAGACCTGGGCGTACCGGCAGGACCAGCTGCCGTCCACGCACCCGATCATGGCCGACATCCGTGACCTGGACGACGTCCTGGTCAACTTCGACGGCATCACGTACGCCAAGGGCGCCTCGGTGCTCAAGCAGCTCGTCGCCTACGTGGGCACGGAGGCCTTCTTCAAGGGCGTGCAGGCGTACTTCAAGGCGCACGCGTTCGGGAACACGCGCCTGTCGGACCTGCTGGGCGCCCTCGAGGAGACCTCGGGCCGCGACCTGACCACCTGGTCGAAGGCGTGGCTGGAGACGGCCGGCATCAACATCCTGCGCCCCGCGATCGAGACGGACGCGGCCGGGAACATCACCGCGTTCGCGGTCCGCCAGGAGGCCCCGGCGCTGCCCGCGGGCGCCAAGGGCGAGCCGACGCTGCGGCCGCACCGGATCGCGATCGGCCTGTACGACCTGGACGGCGGCAAGCTCGTCCGTACGGACCGGATCGAGCTGGACATCGACGGCGAGCTGACGGAGGTGCCGGAGCTGGTCGGCCGGGCCCGTCCGGCGGTCGTCCTGCTCAACGACGACGACCTGTCGTACGCCAAGGTGCGCCTGGACGAGGTCTCCCTCGCCAACGTCACCGCGCACCTGGGCGACTTCACCGAGTCGCTGCCGCGGGCGCTGTGCTGGGCCTCGGCGTGGGACATGACCCGTGACGGCGAGCTGGCCACGCGCGACTACCTCGCCCTCGTCCTGTCGGGCATCGGCAAGGAGTCGGACATCGGCGTCGTCCAGTCGCTGCACCGGCAGGTGAAGCTGGCCGTCGACCTCTACGCCGACCCGGCGTGGCGCGAGCAGGGCCTGGCGACCTGGACCGAGGCGACCCTGGAGCACCTGCGCGGCGCCGAGCCGGGCAGCGACCACCAGCTGGCGTGGGCCCGCGCGTTCGCGGCGACGGCCCGCACCGAGGGGCAGCTGACGTACCTGTCCGCGCTGCTGGACGGTGCGGCGGAGATCGAGGGCCTGGTCGTCGACACCGAGCTGCGGTGGGCGTTCCTGGAGCGCCTGGTCGCCACGGGCGTGCTGGACGAGCCGGCCATCGCGGCGGAGCTGGAGCGCGACGCCACGGCGGCGGGCGAGCGCCACGCCGCCACCGCGCGGGCCGCGCGTCCGACGGCGCAGGCCAAGGCCGAGGCGTGGGCCTCGGTGGTGGACTCGGCGGACCTGCCGAACGCGGTGCAGGAGGCCGTGATCGGCGGCTTCGTCCAGACCGACCAGCGCGAGCTGCTGGCCCCGTACACCGAGAAGTACTTCGCGGTGGTCAAGGGGATCTGGGAGAACCGCAGCCACGAGATCGCCCAGCAGATCGCGGTGGGCCTGTACCCGTCGCTGCAGGTCTCCCCGGAGACCCTGGCCGCGACGGACGCGTGGCTGGCCTCGGCGGAGCCGAACGCGGCCCTGCGCCGCCTGGTCTCGGAGTCCCGCTCGGGCGTGGAACGCGCCCTGAAGGCCCAGGCCGCGGACGCGGCCTCCGCCTGACCGCACCCCCTGATCCGGGCCCGGCCGAACCCGTTCGGCCGGGCCCGGATCAGCCGCCCCGGCGGGCCGCGGCGGCTTCGCGGAGAGCGGCCAGTGCGTGCGCGACCGCCGGCGCGGATTCCGAGCCCCGGCGCGTGGCCGCGATGACGTGGCGGGTCGGGCGGTCGTGGGCCAGGACCCGCACCGTCACCCCCGAGGCCCGGCTCGACACCATGCGCGGGACCAGCGCCACGCCCATCCCGGCCTCCACCATCGCCAGGATCGCGGTCCAGCCGGATGCCGAGTGCGCCTGTTCCGGGACGAAGCCGGCCGCCTCGCAGGCGTTGCGGGCGATCTCCTGCCACGGCCCGCTGCCCCCGTAGATCCACGGGTCGCCGGACAGGTCCGCCAGCCGCAGGACCGGCGCCGCCGCCAGCGGGTGCCCCGGCGGCAGCGCCACGTCGAGCGGGTCCTCCATCAGCGTCAGCCGGGTGAACCGCGGGTCCCGGGCGGTCGGGGCGTGCGCCGCCAGCGAGAGGGCCAGGTCGACCGCCCCGGCCGACAGCAGCTCGTACGACTCCGCCGCCTCGGTCTCCCGTACCCGCACCTCCACCCCCGGGTGGCTCCGCCGCAGCGCCGCCACCGCCGGGACCACCAGCACCGGCACGGCCGTGGAGAACGCCCCGATCCGGACCTCCCCCGCGTCCCCGGCCAGGTACCCGGCCAGTTCGGCGTCCGCCCGCTCCAGCTGCGCGAACACCGCCTCCGCATGGCGCAGTACGAGGTGCGCGGCATCCGTGAGCCGGACCCGGCGCCCCTGCGCCTCCAGCAGCGGAACCCCCAGCTGCCGCGCGAGATTGGTCAGCTGCTGCGAAACGGCCGAGGGCGTCATGTGCAGCGCCTCGGCCGTCGCGGTCACGGTCCCCCGGTCGGCCAGGGTCCGCAGGATGCGCAGCTTCTTGATGTCCCACTCGGTCATGGGACCGAACCTACCGGCGGGCTCCCAGGCTCACGCCGCCGAGGATCAGCGCCATGCACAGCAGCTGTGCCGGGCCCGTCCGCTCGCCGAGCAGCAGCAGGCCCAGGCCGGCGACGCACACCGGCTGGAGGTAGTAGACGACTCCGGCCCGGGCCGCGCCGATGAGCGAGACGGCCTTGTTCCAGGCGAAGAAGGCGACCGCGGAGGACATGACGCCGACGTAGAGCAGCATGCCGCCGGTGCCCGCGGTGACCTCGAAGCCGCCCTGGACGGTGACGGACACGGCGTACGCGGGGGCCAGCATCAGCGCGCCGAGCACGAAGGTGGTGATCAGGAAGGCCAGTCCGCCGAGTTCGGCGGGCTTGCGCCGCAGCAGCGCGCTGTACGTGGCGAACGACAGGGCGGCGGCGAACATCCACAGGTCGCCGGCCCCGAAGTCGAAGCCGGGCGAGCCGTCCCCGACGAGCAGCAGCACCCCGAACGCGGCGAGCAGCAGTCCGAAGGCGCGGCGGGCGCCGAGCCGTTCGCCGCCGAGGCGGGCGTACAGCGCCATGACGACCGGCGAGGCGGCCATGATCATGCCCATGTTGGAGGCGGAGGTGGTCAGTCCGGCCTGGTGCACGAGCGTGTTGTAGAGGGCCACGCCGAACAGCGAGGCGAGGGCGATGAAGCCGAGGTGCCTGCGGATCAGTTCCCGCTGCCGCCAGGCCTGCCGGGCCCCGAACGGGGCGACGGCGAGGGCGGCGATGATCCAGCGCCAGAACACGGCCTGGACGGGCGGGACGGAGTCGGCCATCCCCCGGGTGGCGACGAAGCTGCCGGACCAGACCACCGTGGCGACCAGGGCGAGGAGTACGCCGAGTCCGGCGGACCCCTTCTTCACCTGGATGCCCGGCGTGTGCTGCGCAACGGTACGGACCCGGTCCATGACGGCCACGGTGTATCTCCCCCTCGGGTGCTGGTCCGACGGTCTGTCCGTCCGACGCGGGTCTACCGTCGCACCGGGCCATCCGTCAGGTCCATCGAAATGTTTCGATCATTCTCTTCAGCAGAACTGAACGATTCGGCGGGGGCGGAGGCCGCGGCGAACAGCTGGCCCGCGACGGTGGCGCCGAAGGCGATCGCCATGCCCACCAGCTGTACGGGCGAGAGCGCCTGCCCGAGGGCCGCCCAGCCGATGACGGCCGCGCTGAGCGGGGAGAGCGGGCCGAGCAGGGTGACCGAGGTGGCGGTGAGCCGGCCGATGCCGCGGAACCAGAGCCAGTACGCGATACCGGTGTTGATCAGCATCATGTAGCCGTAGCCGAGGAGGGCGTTGCCGTCGAGCGCGGGCGGCGCCCCCTCGACGAGGGCCGCGACGGGAATGATGACCAGCCCGCCCGCGGTGAGCTGCCAGCCGGCCACGGCCAGCGGGCCGACCCCGTCCGGGCGCCCCCAGCGCTTGGTCATGACCGTGCCCGCGGCCATGGAGGCGGAGGAGACGACACCGGCGAGGATGCCGACGAGGTCCAGCCGGGCCTCGGCGGTCAGGACGACCATGCTCACGCCGAACGCCCCCACGACGGCGGCGAGGACGGTCCGCAGCCGTGCCCGCTCCCCCAGGACGAGGGCGGCGAGGCCGACGACGAACAGCGGGCCGGCGGAGCCGAGTACGGCCGCCACCCCGCCGGGCAGCCGGTAGGCGGAGAGGAACAGCAGCGGGAAGAAGGCGCCGATGTTGAGCGTGCCCAGGACGGCGGACTTCCACCACCACTGCCCGCTCGGGAGTCTGCGGGACAGGGCCGTGAGCAGCAGTCCGGCGGGCAGGGCCCGCATCACCGCGGTGAACAGGGGCCGGTCGGGCGGGAGCAGTTCGGTGGTCACGGCGTAGGTGGAGCCCCAGGAGACCGGGGCGAGGGCGGTCAGGGCGACGGTGGCGAGACGGTTCATGACGGATGACTCCTCGGACGGGTGAGGAACTCGGGGCGGGGCGGGGCGGAGCCGGACCGGCGACGGGCGGCTCAGGCGACCGGGGCCTGCGTCCGGGCGGCCGGGGTCCGCGCGCCGCCGGCGGCGACCGCGACGGGCTGCTCCGCGTACACGGCCTCGATCGGCAGCCACCGCTCGAGCCGGACCAGCGCCAGGGCGGCGCCGGCCGCGGCGGCGGCCAGGACGGCCCAGGGCAGGCGGCCGTCCACCGAGAGCAGGGCGGTGAAGAGGGACGGGGCCAGCGCGGTGGCCAGCGAGTAGGACAGCTGGTAGGTGGCGAGGTAGCGGCCGCGTACGGCTGCCGGGGCGGCGGAGACCGACAGGGCCCCGCCGGACGGGCTGTGGACCAGCTCGCCGAGCGTGTAGACGACGACGATGGCCAGCAGGGCGACCAGGCTCGCCCTCGGCCCGGGGCGCAGGGTGCCGAGCACGATCTGCCCGACGAAGGCGGCGGCGAAGAGCAGTGCGCCGAGGGCGGCCGAGCGGGTGCGGCGGGCTCCCGAGCGGCGGACCCGGCCGGCGACGAGCACGCCGATCCCGGCGCACAGGGCGGTGTTGACGGTGAACGCGGCTCCGGTGAGGGAGTCGGGCCCGTGCAGCCAGGTGGCGATGTAGAGCGGGAAGAGGACGGACAGGGCCGCGTAGCCCAGTGCGGTCAGGAAGTTGGCGGCGGTCAGCGCGAGGAAGGGCCGGTCGCGCAGGACCGTCCGGTATCCGGCGGGCGGCCGCTCAGCCGAGGCGCCCTGCCCGTCCCGCACCGGGCGGACCCGGCGCACGAGCAGTCCGGCGAGCGCGAAGGCGAGCGCGTTGCCCCAGGCGGTGTACGTGAAGGCGGCCGTCCCCCACAGCGCCAGCACTCCGGAGACGATCAGGGCTCCGGCGCCCATCCCGGCGTTCTGCAGGGCCCGCAGGGAGGCCTGGAGCCGGTCCCGGGCGGCGCCGCGCGCCACCTCCCCGATCAGCGACTGCTGGACGGCGGGGAAGGAACGGTCGGCCAGCGCGGTGACGAGCGCGACGGCGGCGAAGGCGGGCAGCGAGTCGGCGAACGGGTAGAGCGCGAAGCCGAGTGCCCGCAGCGCGTAGAGGGCCAGGACGATCCGCCGGGCGCCGAACCGGTCGACGGCCGAGCCGGCCAGCGGCATGAACGCCAGTCCGGCCAGGCCGGTGGCGGTCATGACCGCGCCGACGAGGGTGAAGGAGAGGCCGGTGACGTGGTGGAAGAACACGAGCGAGAACGGGACGTACATGCCGATCCCGACCGCGCTGACACCGACGCCGACGAGCAGGGACCGCTCCCCCGTCACCCTTGCTTCCTTGGCCATGGCCACGGCTCCTCCCCCAAGTAGGTTGCTGGAAAGTAGCTTACTCCTAAGCTACTTTCCGTCAAGCAACTTTCTTGCGAACGAACAGAGGAAGGCCGGATACTGCGCGCATGACCGAGGCCAACAAGGACGCCGTCGACGCGATCATCGACCAGTGGGCTGCAGTACGGCCCGACCTGGAAACCGCCCCCATGGCCGTCTTCGGCCGCATCTACCGGATCGCCCGGGCCATGGGTGATGCGATGGAGAAGGCCTACGCCGGCTACGGGATCTCGCGCGGCGAGTTCGACGTCGTCGCCACGCTGCGCCGCTCCGGCGCCCCGTACACGCTCTCGCCGCGCCAGCTGTCGGCCACGCTCATGCTCACGACGGGCGGCATGACCGGGCGCCTGGACAAGCTGGAGAAGGCCGGACTGCTCTGCCGCAAGCCCGATCCGCACGACCGGCGCGGACTGCAGGTGACGATCACCGACCGCGGGCTCGCCCTCATCGACGAGGCCGTCGCCGCCGGCCTGGAGGTGCAGCGCGCCGCGCTCACCGGGCTGGGCGACGAGGAGGTCACCGTCCTGACCGGCCTGCTCCGCAAACTGCTGGCCGGCGTCTAGGGGGTGTCGTGACCCGGGAAGGTCCACCTGGTCACCGGGTCACCTGGTCACCGGGTCACAGCACCGGCGCGCAGCGAGAGCGCCCGGCAGGCGTCCGGAACGCACAACGGGGCGCCGGGGGTCCGCACCGGCGCCGGAACGGCATCGGTGTGCGGACCCCCGGCGCCCCGGAAGTCTGTGAGGGGCACTGCCCCCGCGGTTCAGCCCTGCGTCTGCGGCCTGTCCGACTTGTCGAGGACCATCACGAGGCCCGCGATGATCAGGAACAGCACGATCGGCGTGGCCACGTACAGGCCCAGGGTCTGGGCAATGCTCAGGCCCGGGCCCGGGTCGTCGCCGTCGTCATGGGTCACCGCGAGCGCGGGAGACGTCATCAGCAGCATCATCAGCGTCGATCCGGCCGTGACGGCGCCGGCGCGCAGAGCGTTCTTCTTGTCCACGGTGCAAACGTAGCGAACACCTAAACGAGGCGCGCGCCCGGGGGTGCCGTACGGGCACGCGCCCCCTCCCGCACCGCGCCCAGCAGGGCGTTCGCCCGGGGCGAGGCGGCCAGCGCCTCCAGGGTCAGCGGCCGTCCCGCGGCGTCGGCGACCGGCAGCCGCCAATTGGGGTACTGGTCCCAGGTTCCCGGCAGGTTCTGCGGCCGCCGGTCGCCGACCGCGTCCGGCAGCCACACGCCGACGAGCCGGGCCGGGGTGCGCAGCAGGAAGCCGTACAGGGCCCGCACGGCGGCCTCCTCGCCCTTGGTGTCCAGGCCGAGCCCCTCCAGGACGTCCAGCCACTGCGCGGTGTCCGCGGCGTCCTCGGCGCGCTCCTGCTCCAGCGGGCGGGTCAGCAGGCCGAGCCGGTCGCGCAGTTCCACATGGCCGCCGGCCAGCTTGGCGGCGGTGGGCGGCAGGTCGTGGGTGGTGGCGGTGGCCAGGCAGTCGGCCCGCCACGCCTCCGGGGCGAGCGGCTGCCCGTCGCCCGCCCAGTCCCGCTCGAACCACAGCACGGAGGTGCCGAGCACCCCGCGCCGGGCCAGTGCCCGGCGGACCCGCGGCTCCACCGTCCCGAGGTCCTCGCCGATGACCAGGGCCCCGGCCCGGTGGGCCTCCAGCACCAGGACCGCGAGCATCGCCTCGCCGTCGTACGAGACGTACGCGCCGTCGGCGGGCGGGGCGCCCTCCGGGATCCACCAGAGCCGGAACAGGCCCATCACGTGGTCGATGCGCAGGGCGCCGGCATAGCGGAACACCCCGCGCAGCAGGGCCCGCAGCGGCGCGTACCCGGTGGCCTCCAGCCGGTCGGGCCGCCACGGCGGCAGCCCCCAGTCCTGGCCGCGCGCGTTGAAGGCGTCCGGCGGGGCGCCGACGCACACGCCGTTCGCGTAGAGGGGCGGGCCGGAGGTGTCCGAGCCGTTCGGGTGCACGCCGACGGCCAGGTCGTGCACGATGCCGATCGCCATCCCGGCCTCGCGGGCGGCGTTCTGGGCCGCGGCGAGCTGGGTGACCGTCAGCCAGACCAGCCAGCGGTGGAAGTCGGCCCCGCTTCTCAGGTCGTCGCCGGCGTGCCCGGCGCACCACGCGGCGTGCCGGTCCAGCGCCTCGCCCTGCTCGGCGCAGAACTCCCGGTAGGCGGCGTCCCGTTCGGGCGTGCGCGGGACCGCGTACAGCAGTTCCAGGGCGGCGCGCTTGAGGGCCCAGACGGCGTCCCGGTCGATCAGGGCCCCCTTCTCCAGCACCTCGCGGCGCAGTTCGCCGCCCCGGGCGGCGAGTTCGGCGAGGGCGCCCGCGTCCGGGCAGTCGGCGTACTCGGGGACGTCCTCGATCCGCAGGTGCACCGGGTCGGGGAAGCGCCGCGTGGAGGGCCGGTACGGGGAGGGGTCCGTCGGGGTCCCGGGCACCGCCGCGTGCAGCGGGTTGACCTGGATGAACCCGACGCCGTGGGTGCGGCCGGCCCAGCGGGCGAGCGCGGCCAGGTCGCCGAGGTCGCCCATCCCCCAGGAGTGCTCGGAGAGCAGGGAGTACAGCTGGACGAGCAGCCCGTGGGCCCGCTCGGGCGCGGCCGGGGCCCGCTCCGGGGCCACGATCAGGGTGGCGGCGCCGGTGCGGCCGTCGGGGGTCTCGGCGGTGAGCCGGTGGACGCCGAGCGGCAGTCCGGGGCCCCACGCGAGTTCCTCCCCCGTCTCCTCGGCGGCCACCCGCACCCGGGTGCCCGGCGGCAGCCCGGCGGGCTCCGGCGCCACGGGTTCCCCCTGCCAGAGCACCACCGTCGGCGGCAGCAGCCGCTCGGCCGCCTCCCGTACGGCGTCCTCGGCGCGCACCCGGACGTCCTCGGCGTCGCCGGCGACGCCCCCCAGCAACGCGAGGAGGGCCTTGACGGTGGCCTCCGGGACCCGGACGGTGACGTCCTCGGCGGGCCGGTAGGTGGTGGCGATGCCGTGCAGGGCCGCGAGCCGGGCGAGGTCGTCCATGTGAATACCTGTGTCCCTGTGTCTAGTCGCCTGCGGCAGCGGCCGCGGCGGGTGGGGTCGGCTCGCTCGTCAGCGGGGCCTCGTCGGTGAGCGGGGGCTCGCTGGTCAGCGGCGCGTGGGCGGCACCGGCGAGCGGGGGCTCGCTGGTGAGGGGTCCTTCGGCGGGCCCGGCCTGCGCGGGCAGGTGGGCGAGCAGCGGGGTGTGGGGCGGGGCGGCGGGGGTGTGCGGGGTGCCGGTTGCGGTGTTCACGCGCTGTTGCTCCTTTGTCCGTAAGAGGTGTGAGGGTGGGTCAGGAGTCATGGAACACCGCCGGGAACATCGCAGCCATACCCCGCGGACAGCGCCGCAATTCCTGCGTATCCAGGTCAGAACGCCCGCCCGCATTGACACTCCGGCCGCACGGGTGGTGGGCTCGGGGTCATTCGTACGGGCGGGTGACGACTCGGGACGGGGAGGCTCCGTGCAGCTCAGGGGCAGGAAGCGGGCGACGGCGGCGGCGGTGGCGGTCATCGGGACGCTGCTGGGCGGCGGGGTGTTCGCCGGTCCGCCCGCCGCGTTCGCGGCGCCGAGCGCGCCGGCCCTCCCGGGACCGGACCCTGCCGCCGGACCTGCCGCCGGGACCGCGGCCGGACATGCGAACGGACCTGCTGGCGGGCCTGCCGCCGGGGCCGCCGCCGCGCCGGGATCCGACCCCGCGACGGGGCTGGCTCCTGGGCCCGCGTTCGACCCCGGCTCCGACGCTCCGCGAGCGGCCGCCGAGGGGCCGGCCGTGTGGCCGCGGCCGCAGTCGATGACCGCCGACGCGGCGCGCGAGGTCCCGCTGGGCGCCGAGGCCGTGCTGGTGGCGGCGCCGGACGCCGATCCGTACGCGGTCGGGCTGGTACGCACCGCCCTGCGCGCGGCGGGCGTACGGACCCTGCACGAACCGGCTCCCGGGGCGCCGCTGCCGGAACGGGGCACCGTCGTACGGCTGCAGGGCCCCGACGCGCAGGAGGCCCTGCGGGCGCTGGGCGCGGCCCCGGCGGCCGGGGCGGTGGAGCTGCCGAACGGGGGCTACCGGCTGGCCGTCGGCAAGGCCGCGGGCCGGGACACGATCGCGCTGGCCGGCGTGGGTGAGGACGGGCTGTTCCACGCGGCGCAGACGCTGCGCCAGCTGCTGGCCCCGGTCGGGGCGGGCGGCGGGAAGGTGGCGGGGGTGGTGGTGCGGGACTGGCCGACCGCGCCCGTACGCGGGATCACCGAGGGGTTCTACGGGCAGCCGTGGACGCAGGACCAGCGGCTCGCGCAGCTGGACTTCATGGGCCGGACCAAGCAGAACCGGCTGCTGCTCGCGCCCGGCGACGACCCGTACCGCACGACCGGCTGGCGCGAGGACTACCCGGCGGCGCAGCAGGCGGAGTTCCGGGCGCTGGCCGAGCGGGCCCGCGCCAACCGGGTGGTGCTGGCCTGGGCGGTGGCTCCGGGGCAGTCGATGTGCCTGGCCTCGGCCGCCGACCGGGCGGCGCTGGCGCGCAAGCTGGACGCGATGTGGGACCTGGGCTTCCGGGCGTTCCAGGTGCAGTTCCAGGACGTCAGCTACACCGAGTGGGGCTGCCGGGCGGACCGGGTGCGCTACGGGACGGGCCCGGCGGCGGCCGCGAAGGCGCACGCGGAGGTCGCGGACGAGCTGGCGGCGCACCTCGCCGCGCGGCATCCGGGCGCGGCGCCGCTGTCCCTGATGCCGACGGAGTACCACCAGAAGGGCGCGACCGCGTACCGGACCGCGCTGGCGAGCCGGCTCGACCGGCGGGTGGAGGTCGCCTGGACGGGCGTGGGCGTGGTGCCGCGCTCGATCACCGGCAAGGAACTCGACGGGGCGCGCAGCGCCTTCGGGCAGCACCCGCTCGTCACCATGGACAACTACCCGGTCAACGACTGGGACCCGGGCCGGGTCTTCCTCGGTCCGTACACGGGCCGGGAGCCGGCGGTGGCGGGCGGCTCCGCGGCCCTGCTGGCCAATGCGATGCAGCAGGGCACCCTGGCGCGGATCCCGCTGTTCACGGCGGCCGACTTCGCGTGGAACGCGAACGGCTACCGGCCGGGCGAGTCCTGGGCGGCGGCGGTGTCCGACCTGGCCGGGCCGGACCAGGCCGCCCGCCGGTCGCTGGCCGCGCTGGCCGGGAACACGGCCTCCTCGGGCCTCGGCCACCAGGAGTCTGCGTACCTGCGCCCGCTGGTGGAGGAGTTCTGGCGCAGCCGCGGTTCGGGCGACCAGGCGGCCGGTGACCGGCTGCGGGCGGCGTTCACGGCCCTGCGGGAGGCGCCTGCGCGGCTGCCCGGACTGTCGGCCGAGGCCGGGCCGTGGCTGGCGCGGCTGTCGGCGTACGGAACGGCGGGCGAGCTGGCGGTGGATCTCCTGCGGGCCCAGTCCCGCGGGGACGGTGCGGCGGCGTGGAAGGCCTCGCAGGAACTGTCGGCGGCCCGCAAGGCGCTGGCCGAGCCGGGCACCGCCCGGGTGGACCAGACCGTACTGGACCCCTTCCTCGCGCAGGCGGTGGCGGAGGCGGACGCGTGGACGGGAGCGGCCCGCCGGCCGGGCACGGTGTCCCGGGAGCCGGAGTCGTACACGGTCCGGCTGGACACGGTGCGGCCGGTGTCGGTGGTGACCGTGATGACGGACCCGCTGCTGCCCGGGGTCCGCGGTGCGGCGGTGGAGGCGCACGTGCCGGGCGAGGGCTGGCGCAAGGTCGCGGAGGCCTCGGCGTCGGGCTGGACGCAGGCGGACGTCGGCGGCCTCGGCGCGGACGCGGTACGGCTGTCGTGGGCGGGGCCGGCTCCGGCGGTGCACCAGGTGGTGCCGTGGCTGGCGGACGGGCCGGCGGCCGCGTTCGAGCTGCCGGAGAGCGTGGAGGTGGAGATCGGCGGGGCCGCGCAGGTGGTGCCCGGCCGGCTGTCGGCGCTGAGCCCGGGCGGGGTCCGTGGACCGCTCTCGGCGGCAGCGCCGCAGGGGGTCGATGTGAAACTCCCCGCGGAGGCCGCGGCTCCGCGGGGTACGCAGGTCACCGTCCCGGTGTCGGTGACCGTCCCGGCGGGCACCGCGGCGGGCAGCTACCCGGTGCCGGTCACGTTCGCGGGGCAGACCCGGACGCTGACCGTCCGGGCGGTCCCGCGTACGGGCGGGCCGGACCTGTTCCGTTCGGCGCGGGCCTCTTCGTCGGGCGACGAGACCCCGGCGTTCCCGGCCTCGGCGGCGGTGGACGGCTCCGCGACCACGCGCTGGTCGTCCAAGCCGGTGGACGGCGCGTGGTGGCAGGCGGAGCTCCCGGCGGCGGCCCGGATCGGCAAGCTGGTGCTGCACTGGCAGGAGGCGTACCCCTCGGCGTACCGGGTGGAGACCTCCCCGGACGGCGTCACCTGGCAGCCGGCGGCGACGGTCCCGGCTTCCCGGGGCGGCCTGGAGACGGTCCGCCTGGACGCGCCGGCCCCGGCCCGGTTCGTCCGCGTCACCTGTGAGAAGCGCGCAACCCGCTTCGGCTGCAGCCTCTTCGGGGTGGAGGCCTACGCGATCGCCCCGTAGCCCCCGGCCCGGAGGCCGGGGCCCCGGGCCCGGGCCCGGGAGTCAGGAGGCTGCCGCGCCGATGCGGTCCAGGGCGTCCTCCGCTCCGTACGGCTGGAGGTACGGCATCCAGCGCGGATCCCGGTGGCCCGTGCCGATGATCCGCCAGGCCAGCCCGGACGGCGGAGCCGGCTGGTGCCGCAGCCGCCAGCCCAGCTCCAGCAGGTGGCGGTCCGCCTTGACGTGGTTGCACCGCCGGCATGCGGCGACCACGTTGTCCCACACGTGCTGCCCGCCCCGGCTGCGCGGGATCACGTGGTCGACGCTCGTGGCGACCCCGCCGCAGTACATGCAGCGGCCGCCGTCGCGGGCGAACAGCGCGCGGCGGGTGAGTGGAACGGGCCCCCGGTAGGGGACCCGCACGAAGCGCTTGAGCCGGACCACGCTGGGCGCGGGGACGACTCTCGTCGCGCTGTGCAGAAAGGCGCCGGATTCCTCCAGGGAGACAGCTTTGTTCTCCAGGACGAGGACGAGCGCGCGGCGGAGCGGTACGACGCCGAGCGGCTCGTACGACGCATTGAGGACCAGGACGTGCGGCACGGACTGCCTCCTTGTACGCCGGCGGCGCGTGGCTCGCGCCGGGACGATCTGCTCTCCAGTCTCTCCTTACGGCTGGTCGAAGCGCCACCACGCGCCCGTAACGGGTCCGAGGTGTTTTCAACCACACCCGGTTCATCCCCAGGTGAGTCTGCTCTCTCCCTCGAACACGGCAACGGGGTCACACGAATGCCCCGTTAGTGTGGTTGGTCTGTCCCGCACACCCCTTCCGCGGGCAGACCGCTACACCTGGAGGTTCCCGTCGTGCCCTGGCATGCCGCCCTGCTGCCCCTCGCAGCCGACAACCCGGACCCGGCCGCTTCGGTCAAGGAAGCCCACGAGAGCGTCACGAACGCCGCCAGCTTCATCGAGGAGAACTGGGCCGGATGGCTGTACCTCGGCCTGAAGATCCTGCTGATCCTGGTGATCGCGGCGGCCCTGCGCTCGCTGGTCCGCAAGTCGCTGACCAAGCTGATAACGCGGATGAACCGGGGCGCCGAGGCCGTTGAGGGCATGGCACTCGGCGGGCTGCTCGTCAACGCGGAGCGCCGCCGGCAGCGCTCCGAGGCGATCGGTTCGGTCCTGCGTTCGGTCGCCTCGTTCCTGATCCTCGGCACGGCCGGGCTGATGGTGCTCGGCGCGCTCGGCATCAACCTCGGCCCGCTGCTCGCGAGTGCCGGTGTGGCCGGTGTGGCCATCGGTTTCGGTGCGCGGAACCTGGTGACGGACTTCCTGTCCGGCGTGTTCATGATCCTCGAGGACCAGTACGGCGTCGGCGACAAGATCGACGCGGGGGTGGCCTCCGGCGAGGTCGTCGAGGTCGGCCTGCGCGTGACCAAGCTGCGCGGGGACAACGGCGAGATCTGGTACGTCCGCAACGGAGAGATCAAGCGGATCGGCAACCTCAGCCAGGGCTGGGCGACTGCGGGCGTGGCCGTCCAGGTCAAGCCGTCGGAGAGCCTCACCCACGTCCGCGAGGTGGTCAAGCACGTCGCCGAGGGCATGGCCAAGGAGTCCCCGTGGGACGAGCGCCTGTGGGGCCCGGTGGAGGTGCTGGGCCTGGACGAGGTGCTGCTGGCGTCGATGACGGTGAAGATCTCCGCGAAGACGATGCCGGGCCAGCAGTTCTCCGTGGAGCGCGAGCTGCGCTGGCGCATCAAGGAGGCCTTCGACGAGGCCGGTATCGGGATCATCGGCGGTCTGCCGGCCGCCGACGGCGAGGAGGACGAGGCCCCGGCCGACCCGTCGGCCGCCGTGGCGCCGCCGTCGGCGCACGCGAACCCGACCTCCCCGCAGTCCCTGGCCACCGCCCCGATCCCGGCGCCCGCCGCCGGCACCCCCCGGATCAGCAAGTAGCCCCCTCCCCCCTTGCTCCTCCCGCACCACACCGCTGCCCCCGCAGGTTCATTTCTGCGGGGGCAGCGGCATTGACACAGCTCAAACGCCGATAGGAAACTTACCTAACAGTTCCTGGCCACGGCGTGAGCCGACGACGGAGAGAGCGCTCATGACCGGCACCACCACCCCTGGAACACCCAGCCTGCTGCGCGCCATGAACGACCGCGCGGCGCTGGACCTGCTGCTGGAGCACGGGCCGCTGTCCCGCACCCGGATCGGCCGGCTCACCGGACTCTCCAAGCCCACCGCCTCCCAGCTGCTGGCCCGCCTCGAAGCCGCCGGACTGGTCGTGGCCACCGGCACCTCCGGCGGCCGCCCCGGACCCAGCGCCCAGCTGTACGGGGTCAACCCGCGCGCCGCCCACGTCGCCGGACTGGACGTCACCCCGAGCGGCATCGTCGCGGCCGTCGCCGATCTCACCGGCGAGGTGGTCGCCAGCCACGAGCTCCCGTACGCCGAGGGCACCGAGGCCGTCGACCGGGTCACCTCGGCCCTCGGCGGGGCCGTCAAGGAGGCCGGGCTCGCGCGCTCCGACATCCACCGCGTCGTCATCGCCACCCCGGGATCCTTCGACCCGCACACCGGGGCGCTGCGCTACGCCGAGCACCTGCCCGGCTGGCACTCCCCCACCCTCCTCGAGGAGCTGGCGGCGGCCCTGCCGATGCCGGTCGGGTACGAGAACGACGTGAACCTCGCCGCCGTCGCCGAACAGCGGCTCGGCGCGGCCCGCGGCCACGGGGACTTCGTCCTGCTGTGGAACGAGGAGGGCCTCGGCGCCGCCCTGGTGCTCGGCGGCCGGCTGCACCGCGGCTGGACCGGCGGCGCGGGCGAGGTCGGGTTCCTGCCCGTGCCGGGCCACCCCCTGGTCCGGCAGGTCACCCGGGTCAACTCCGGCGGCTACCAGGCGCTGGCCGGTGTGGAGGTCGTTCCCGGCATGGCGGCCGCACTGGGCATCGCGACCCCGCCCGGGGCGGAGGCCGGGACGCCGGTCGACGCGGCGGTCGCGCTGCTGGCGCAGGCCGCCGGACATCCCGAGGGGGCGAACCTGCGGCTCCTGCAGCAGTACGCCACCGCGCTGGCCACCGGTCTCGCCGCGCTGGTCGCCGTGCTGGACCCCGAGATCGTGGTCCTCGCCGGTGCGGTGACCGCCGCCGGCGGGGACGTGCTGCGCGGGCTCGTCGAGGACGAGCTCGCCGATCTCGCCCCCTCCCGGCCCCGCCTGGTGTCGGGCGCGGTGCGCGAACGGCCCGTACTGCGCGGCGCACTGGAGAGCGCCCTCGCCACCACCCGCGACGAGGTCTTCGACACCTCGCGCCGCTGACCGACCCGGCCCGGCCCGGCCCCCCGTACGTACGACCGGCACCTGCGGCCCCATCGGCTCCCCCGCCTCCCCGGCACCACCCGCGTCACCGGCACCACCCGCGTCCCCGAAACCTCTCGTCGCGTCCCCTGGCACCCCTCCGGAAGTTCCTCCCGCAGAGAGCGAGCACCGCCATGCCCAGAAACCGCCGTCTGACCGCCGTGGCCACCGCCGTCGCCGCGATATCCGTCCTGGCCACCGCGTGTACGGGCCAGAGCGGCAACGCGGCCGCCGACGACCCGAACAAGGAGGTCACGCTCAACTTCTGGCACGGCTGGTCCGCGCCGAGCGAGGCCAAGGCGATCGAGGAGAACATCGCCCGGTTCGAGAAGGCGCACCCGAACATCAAGGTCAAGGTCACGGGCAACATGACCGACGACAAGATCAACCAGGCGCTGCGGGCAGGCGGGGACAAGGCCCCCGACGTGGTCTCCTCCTTCACCACCGACAGCGTCGGCAAGTTCTGCAACTCCGGCGCCTTCGCCGACCTGAACCCCTTCCTGCAGAAGTCGGGCGTCGACAAGGCGAAGGTCTTCCCCAAGACCCTGCTGGAGTACACCCAGTTCAACGGCAACCAGTGCACGCTGCCGCTGCTGAACGACGCGTACGGCCTCGTCTACAACAAGGACGCCTTCAAGGCCGCGGGCATCACCGAACCGCCGAAGACCTGGAGCCAGTTCACCGAGGTCGCGCAGAAGCTGACCCGGTCCAACGGTGACTCGTACGACCAGCTCGGCATCATGCCGACCTACCACGGCTACGAGACCACCCCCATGCGCCTGGCCGCGCAGTGGAGCCCGAAGTACTTCGGCGCGGACGGGAAGTCGAACCTGGCCAAGGACCCGGGCTTCGCGAGCATGCTGAACGCGCAGAAGGACCTGGTGGCCAAGCTCGGCGGCTACGAGAAGCTCGAGAAGTTCCGCGCCACCTTCGGCGACGAGTGGAGCGCCGAGCACCCCTTCCACAAGGGCCAGGTCGCCATGCAGATCGACGGCGAATGGCGGGCCGCGATGGCCAAGGAGGCCGGGGTCGCGTTCGAGATCGGGACCGCGCCGCTGCCGGTGCCGGACGACCAGGCCGCCGACTACGGCAAGGGCTACCTCTCCGGCACGATCATGGGCATCGCCTCGGGCAGCAGGAAGCAGAACGCCTCCTGGGAGCTGGTGAAGTACATGACCACCGACACCGAGGCGGTCGTGGCGTTCGCCAACGCCATCCACAACGTGCCCTCCACCCTGGCCGCCCTCGAGTCCCCGAACCTCCAGGTCACCCCGGAGTTCAAGACCTTCCTCGACATCGCCCGGCACCCGAAGTCGAACACCACCCCGGCCCAGGCCGACGGCGGCACCTACCAGCTGACCTTCCAGGACCTCGCGTACGCGGTCGAGAAGGGCGACGTCGCCGACGTCCCGGCCGGCCTCGCCAAGACCGACCAGCAGATCGACACGGACATCGCGAAGGCGAAGTAGCCCCCGATGACCGCCGCGATGCCGCGCACAGGCACCCTCCCCACCGCCCCGGCCCTCCGGGCGAAACGACGGCGCTCCGCCCTGCGGACCGCGGCCTTCATGTCGCCCTGGCTGATCGGGTTCGCCGTCTTCTTCGCGTACCCGCTCGTCTCCACCGTGTACTTCTCCTTCACGAAGTACGACGGCTTCCGCCCGCCCGCCTTCAACGGCCTGGACAACTGGAGCTACGTCTTCACGGACTATCCGCTGTTCTGGCCGGCCATGCGCAACACCCTGTGGCTGGTCGTGGTGATGGTCGTGAGCCGGGTCGTCTTCGGCCTCGGCACCGGCCTGCTCGTCACGAAGATCAAGACGGGGGCGGGGATCTTCCGGACCCTGTTCTACCTGCCCTACCTGGCCCCGCCGGTGGCCGCGACGCTGGGCTTCGTCTTCCTGCTCAACCCCGGAACCGGCCCGGTCAACACCCTGCTGGAGGGGGTCGGCCTGCCCGCCCCCGGCTGGTTCACCGACGCCGACTGGTCCAAGCCCGCGCTGACCCTCCTCGCCCTGTGGGGGATCGGCGACCTGATGGTCATCTTCATGGCCGCGCTGCTCGACGTACCGAAGGAGCAGTACGAGGCCGCCGAGCTGGACGGGGCCGGCGCCTGGCAGCGGTTCCGGCACATCACCCTGCCGAACATCTCGCCGATCATCCTGTTCGCTGTGGTCACCGGGGTCATCCAGGCCATGCAGTCCTACACGCAGCCCCTGGTGGCGGGGAAGGTCGCCGCGGGCGTCATCGGCGGCTCGGGCCAGCAGTTCGAGCCGGGCTACCCCGACAAGTCCACGCTGACCCTCCCCCAGGTCGTCTACAACGTCGGCTTCCAGCGCTTCGACTACGGCACCGCGTGTGTCGTCGCGCTGGTCCTCTTCGCCCTCTCCATGGCCTTCACCGCACTCCTGATGCGCCGCCGTGGCGGGCTGATCGGAGCAGGTGACTGAACATGCACCGAAACCGCAAGGCCGTCCTGCACTGGGTCGGGGTGCACGCCCTCGGCGTCGCGGCCGCCCTGTTCTTCGTCCTCCCGTTCGTCTTCCTCTTCCTGACCTCCCTGATGAGCGACCAGCAGGCACTGACCCGCGACCTGGTGCCCGACACCTGGGAGTGGGGCAACTACGCCAAGGTCTGGGACACCCCCGGCTTCCTGACCTGGTGGCGCAACACCCTGCTGTACGCGGGGCTGGGCACAGTGCTGACCGTGGTCTCCTCGGTGCCCGTCGCGTACGCGCTGGCCAAGTTCCGCTTCCGCGGGCGGCGGCTCTCGCTGCTGCTGGTGATCGCCATGATGATGCTGCCGCCGCAGGTGGTGGTCATCCCGATGTACCTCTTCTGGGCCAAGCAGCTGGACCTGTCCGGCACCCTGTGGCCGCTGATCGTCCCGATGGCGTTCGGCGACGCGTTCTCCATCTTCCTGCTCCGCCAGTTCCTGCTGACCATCCCCGACGAGTACCTGGACGCGGCCAAGGTCGACGGCTGCGGCGAGCTCCGCACCCTGCTGCGCGTCGTCGTGCCGATGGCCAGGCCGGGCATCGCCGCCATCGCGCTGTTCCAGTTCTTCTGCGCCTGGAACGACTACTTCGGCCCGCAGATCTACGCCTCGGACAACCCCGCCGCCTGGACGCTCAGTTACGGGCTGGAGTCCTTCAAAGGGGCGCACCACACCAACTGGAACCTCACCATGGCCGCGACCGTGCTGGTCATGGCGCCGGTGATCGTCCTCTTCTTCTTCGCCCAGAAGGCGTTCGTCGAGGGCGTCACCCTGACGGGAGTGAAAGGCTAGTGACCATGAAACTCGCAGTGGTGGGCGGCGGTTCCACCTACACCCCCGAGTTGATCGACGGATTCGCACGGCTGCGCGACACCCTGCCGGTCGGGGAGCTGGTGCTCATCGACCCCGCCACCGAGCGGCTGGAGCTGATCGGCGCGCTGGCCCGGCGGATCTTCGCCAGGCAGGGGCATCCGGGGCGGGTCACCACCACCACCGATCTCGGCGCCGGCGTCGAGGGCGCCGACGCGGTGCTGCTCCAGCTGCGCATCGGCGGGCAGGCGGCCCGGCTGCAGGACGAGACCTGGCCGCTGGAATGCGGCTGCGTCGGGCAGGAGACCACGGGCGCGGGCGGGCTCGCCAAGGCGCTGCGGACGGTCCCGGTGGTGCTGGACATCGCCGAGCAGGTCCGGCGGGCCAACCCGGACGCCTGGATCATCGACTTCACGAACCCGGTCGGGATCGTCACCCGCGCCCTGCTGCAGGCCGGGCACAAGGCGGTCGGGCTGTGCAACGTCGCCATCGGCTTCCAGCGCAAGTTCGCGGCGCTGCTGGACCTGGCCCCGGCCGACATCCACCTGGACCACGTGGGGCTCAACCACCTCACCTGGGAGCTGGGCGTGCGCAAGGGCGGCCCGGACGGCGAGGACCTGCTGCCGCGGCTGCTCGCCGAGCACGGGGAGGCCGTCGCCACGGACCTGCGCCTGCCGCGCGCGGTACTGGACCGCCTCGGCGTCGTCCCCTCGTACTACCTGCGGTACTTCTACGCGCACGACGCGGTGGTGCGCGAGCTGGGCCACAAGCCCTCGCGGGCCGCCGAGGTCGCCGCGATGGAGCAGGAACTGCTCGCCCTGTACGCCGATCCGGCGCTGGACGAGAAGCCGGAGCTGCTGGCCAAGCGGGGCGGGGCCTTCTACTCGGAGGCGGCCGTGGACCTGGCGGCGGCGCTGCTGGGCGACGGCGGACCGGGCCCGGCGGCGCTGCAGGTGGTCAACACGCGGAACGACGGGACGCTGCCGTTCCTCCCGGACGACGCGGTGATCGAGGTGCAGGCCCGGGTGGACCGCTCCGGTCCGGTGCCGCTGGCCGTGCCCCGGCTGGACCCGCTGTACCACGGTCTGGTCGCGCACGTCACGGCGTACGAGGACCTGGCGCTGGACGCGGCCGTACGGGGCGGCCGCGAGCGGGTCTTCAAGGCGCTGCTGGCCCATCCGCTGGTCGGCCAGTTCGACCTCGCGCAGGGGCTGACCGACCGGCTCCTCGCGCACAACAAGGAGCACCTGGCATGGGCGTGACCCCTCCCGCCCGGCCGGCCCGGCCGGCCGTCCTGGCCGTCGACGCGGGCAACAGCAAGACGGACGCGGCCCTGATCGCCGCGGACGGCACGGTCCTCGGCGCCGGGCGCTCCGGCGGCTTCCAGCCGCAGCGCACCGGTGTCGAGGCGGCGCTGGACGTCCTGGCGCGGGCGGTCGTGGAGGCCGCCGGGTCGGCGGCGCTGCCCGTGCCGGGGCCCGGTGTGCCGTACGCCGACCAGGTCTCGGCATGTCTGGCCAATGCCGATCTCCCGGTGGAGGAGCGTCGGCTCGCGGAGGCGATCGGCGCACGCGGCTGGGGCGCGGCGACCCGGGTGTTCAACGACACCTTCGCGATCCTGCGGGCCGGGCTCCGCGGGGGCGGGCCGCCGCGCGGGGTGGCGGTGGTGTGCGGGGCCGGCATCAACTGCGTGGGGATGCTGCCCGACGGGCGCACGGCCCGGTTCCCGGCCCTCGGGCAGCTCTCCGGGGACTGGGGCGGCGGGGGCGGCCTGGCCGCGGAGGCCCTGTGGTGGGCGGCGCGGGCGGAGGACGGCCGCGGCGGGCCGACGGAGCTGGCGGCCGCGCTGCCGGAGCACTTCGGGCTCGCTTCGATGGCCGAGCTGATCGAGGCGCTGCACCTGGGGGCCCTGGCGCAGCGGCGGACCCACGAGCTGGTGCCGGTGCTGTTCGCGGTGGCCGCGGCGGGCGATGCGGTGGCCTCGGCGATCGTGGAGCGGCAGGCGGACGAGGTGGTGGCGCTGGCGTCGGTGGCGCTGGCCCGGCTGGACCTGCTGGACGAGGAGGCTCCGGTACTGCTCGGCGGCGGGGTGCTCACCGCCGGTCACGGGCAGTTGGACGAGCGGATCGCGGCGGGGCTGGCACGGCGGGCCCCGCGGGCCCGGGTGTCGGTGGTCGCGGCCCCGCCGGTGCTGGGCGCCGGGCTGCTGGGGCTGGACGCGCTCGGGGCTCCGCCCGGGGCCCACGGAAAACTCCGTGCCCATTTCGGGTGAACCTGCCCCGGCAGGCCCCGGTTCTGGAACCGTGGCGGCCGTGGAGTCGTATTCACGGTAAAGGGGTGGGGTCGGCGCGCACGGGGGGCGGATGCCACGATCCGGCATCGGGTGCTGTGGTTGACCGCCACTACGGCCATACTGCTGCGGAGCAGAGGACCAAGGGGGAGGTCACGGTGGCCATCACATCACGCGCGCCCGCGCCCGGGGGCGGCGTCGCCGTGCCGCCCGCGGGTCCGCCGCAGGCGCCTCCCCGGCCCGGCAGCACGGCCTGGGCGGAGGGCGTGGAGCGGGTGCGCGCGGCCGCGACGACCGAGCCCGGCCGGCTTCGGATCATCGGCGCGGTCCTGGCCGCCCTGGTACTGCTGTTCGGCGCGGTGACCGTCCTGGAGATCTCCGGCCGGGTCGGCGCCGCGGAGGACGTGGTGGGCCGCAGCCAGCCGCTGAGCGCGGACGCGGCGAGCATCTACCGCTCCCTCGCGGACGCGGACACGGCCTCCTCCAGCGGCTTCCTGGCCGGCGGCGACGAGCCGCGGGAGGTCCGCCAGCGGTACGAGAAGGACATTTCCAACGCCTCGAGGCTGCTGGTGAGCGCGGCCGCCAACACCGGGGCGAACGAGGACTCCCGCAAGCAGATCGCGCTGCTGGGCGAGCAGCTGCCCCGCTACACGGGCCTGATCGAGCAGGCCCGGGCCACGAACAAGCAGGGCCTGCCGCTGGGCGGCGCCTATCTGCGCTACGCCAACGAGCAGATGAGCACCCAGCTGCTGCCGGCCGCGCAGCGGCTGTACGAGGCGGAGACGGGCCGCCTCTACACGGACTACGACGACGCCCGCTCGCTGCCGCTGGCCGCGCTCGGTACGGGGCTGCTCGCGCTCGCCGCGCTGGCGTGGGCGCAGCGCCGCAACTACCGGCGGACGAACCGGGTCTTCAACCACGGCCTCGTGGCGGCGACGGCCGCCTCGCTGGTGCTGCTGATGTGGCTGGCCGTCGGGCACACGGTCGCCCGGTCGGAGCTGGCGCAGGCCAGATCGGACGGGCAGGAGTCGCTGAAGGTGCTGAACGACGCGCGGATCGCCTCGCTCCAGGCACGCGCCAGTGAGAACCTGACGCTGATCGCGCGGGGCGCCGTACTGGCCGCGGACAACAAGTCCGACAAGTACGACGTCGACTTCACGACCGAGATGAAGGAGCTGGACACCGGGCTGGCGACGGCGCTGAAGCTCGCCGACGACAGCAGCGGGCGGGAGCCGGTCGGCCGCGCCGCGGACGGTGTCAAGCAGTGGAAGCAGCGGCACGCGGCGGCCCGGGAGACCGACTTGCGCGGCGACTACCAGGACGCTTTGCCCCAGGTCATCGGGGACAAGGACCACAAGGACAGCAGCGGGGCCTCGTTCGACACGGTGGACGCGTCCCTGGAGCAGGCAGTGGCCCATGAGCAGAAGGAGTTCACCCGGGCGGCCCGGGGCGGACTCGGCGCGCTGGGCGGTTTGGTGACGGGTTCGGCGGCCCTCGCGGTCGTCGGCGCCGCGGCGGCGCTGCTCGGCATCGGGCGCCGGCTTTCGGAGTACAGGTGACAGAGATGCGGATACGCGTGAAGTCCCACGGCGAGGGCCACGACGAGGGCCACGACGGCGCAGCCGCCCCTCGCCGGCCCGCGGGGCGGCTGCGCGGCTGGGGCGGGGTGAGCGCCATGGCCGCCGCCTGCGCGGTGACGGCCGCGGCCGTCCTGCTGCCGCTGGCCCATGCCGCCCCGGACACCGGCCACCCGGCCGTGGTCCGCGAGCCCGCCTCGATGGCGGCCGCCCCTGCACCCTGGTCGCTCACCGACACCTGCCAGGACCCGGAGGCCAGCCTGCGCCCGTCCGGCGTGGACGGGCCGGCCATCGAGCGGATCCGCAAGGCGGGCAAACTCGTCGCGGGCGTGGACCAGAACAGCTTCAAGTGGGGCTACCGCAACCCGGTCGACGGCCGCCTCGACGGGTTCGACATCGCCCTGGTCAAGGCCATCGCGAAGGACATCCTGGGCGACGAGAACGCGGTCATCTACCGGGCCATCCCCACCAGCCAGCGCATCCCCGCCCTCCAGGACGGCCGCGTCGACGTCGTCGTGCGGACCATGACGATCAACTGCAAGCGGCTGGAGGACGTCGCCTTCTCGACGGCCTACTTCGAGGCCGGGCAGCAGGTCCTCGCCCCCAAGGGCTCGCCGATCACCGGGTACGACGCCTCGCTGAAGGGCCGCCGCATCTGCACCGCGGCGGGCTCCACGGCCGAGGCGGCGCTCAAGGCCCAGCCGTACGGCTCGGTCCCGGTCAGCGTGCCCAACCAGCTCGACTGCCTGGTCCGGCTCCAGCTGGGCGAGGTGGACGGCATCATCACGGACAACGCGCTCGCGGCCGGCCAGGCCGCGCAGGACCCGTCGGTGCGCCTCGTCGGCTCCCCGTTCACCAAGGAGTTCTACGGGGTGGCCATGAACAAGGACGCCTCCGACCTGGTGCGCCGGGTCAACAAGGTGCTGGAGAACTACCGCGCCGGCGGCGACGGCAGCCCCTGGATGCAGGCTTACGTGACGCACCTCAAGCCCGTCCTGCCCGGAGTGGCCGGACCGCCCGCGCCGAAGTACCGGGACGGCTGAGGCAGGTGGCAGAGTCGGAGCCCGATGTCAGGAAAGCGGAGGCGGGGTCTTTGGAAGCGCAGTCGGCAGTGATGGACCGGGACGACGTCGACCGCGCCCTGGCCCGGCTCGGCGCCGAGCACGAGGCCGTCGAGACCTCGCTGCTCGCCCTCCAGGACCACGCCGGGCGCCGGCTGCTGGAAGGGGCCGGGCTGACCGGCGTCACCAAGGAGCGGTGGGCGCAGGCCGATGCCGCCATCACCCGGCTGTGGACGTACTTCGACGCCTACAGCGGGGCGCTGGGCGCTGCCCGGGAGATCCGCGAGCGGCGCCGCTGGCCGGGCCGCGAGGAGCTGGTCGAGCTGACCGAGCGGCTGCGCGGGCCCGGGGTGCTGATCGCCGGGGCCGGTGCGGAGGGCGTGGGGCTGGCGGAGCGGCTCTCGCTCGCCGAGCTGGTGGCCCGGATGAACGAGCTGTACGCGGGCTCGCTGGACGTGGTGGTGGCCGCCGACTCGGTGTGGTCGGCGCTGCCCGCCCGCATCGACCTGCTCGCGGCCGAACTGCACCGCACCCGCTCGCTGGCCCACTCGGTGGGGGTCCGCCCGGGTGAACACCCCTCGGGCGACGACCTGGAGGACATCACCGCCGAGCTGACCGGGCTGCGGGCGCAGGTGATCGCGGATCCGCTGGCGTTCTGGCAGCCGGTGGCGGGCAGTTCCGCGCCCGGCGGCGGCCGTCCGGACACCACCCGTTACGACCGGGCCGCGGTCGCGCTGGAGGACGTACGCCGGGAGATCGAGGCGGTCCTGGCCGTACGGCAGGACGCCGAGCAGCGGCTGATCAGCCTGCGGGACGTGCTCTCGCGGGCCGACCGGACGCTGGCGGAGGCGCGGACCGCGCGCGGCGAGGTGCTGGCGAAGATCGCGGCGTCGGAGGTTCCGGTGGTCAGCGGGCCGCCGACGGCGCTGCAGGAGCAGCTCGCGGCGGCGGCCGAGTACCGGCGCCAGGCACAGTGGCACCGGCTCTCGCCGCTGCTGGAGTCGCTGGAGGAGCGGGCCGAGGAGGAACTGCGCCGGGCCCGCGAATCGTTGACGGCGGTGACGGCTCCCCTGGCGGTACGGGCCGAACTGCGCGGGCGGCTCGACGCGTACAAGGCGAAGGTGGCCCGGCACGGGATGGCGGAGGATCCGCTGCTGATCGAGCGGTACGACACGGCCCGGCGGATGCTGTGGAGCGCGCCCTGCGATTTGCGGGCCGCCGAGCAGGCCGTGCTGCGCTACCAACAGGCGACGGCCGAGTCACTGGCCCCGCCGCAGCCGCAGTACCGGCCCGAGGGGCCGGGAGGGGAGGACGCATGAGCCTGGTCGGAACCGCGTGCGTTCGCCCCGGCTGCCCGGGGTCGTACGAGGACATGGGCGGCGGCGAGCTGTACTGCGACACCTGCGGTCTGGCGCCCGTCGGCGCGATCGCCGCGGGTGCGGAGGAGCTGGTCTCGCCGCCGACGGGGATGACGAGCGCGGCCCGGCACGGCGACTCGCAGGGCTCGCACGGCTCTCACGGCTCGGGCCGGTCGGGCCGGTCGGGGTCGACCTCGGCCTCCGCGCGCTCCTCGCGTTCGTCGTCCTCGCGGCGCTCGGTGTCGGGCCGGCTCTCGCGCTCCCTGTCGGGGGCCGGGTCCACCCGCTCGGTGTCGGTGCGCAGTTCGGGTTCGTCGACCGGGCCCTCGGGCCGCAGCCGGCTGGGCGCCGGACTGGTCAACGTCCCGGAGGTGCCGCGTCCGGACCCTTCGGCGGCGGTGCTCGAGAACCCGGAGGTGCCGGAGCGCAAGCGGTTCTGCTCGCGCTCGGACTGCGGGGCTCCGGTGGGCCGGGCCCGCGGGGACCGGCCGGGCCGGACCGAGGGCTTCTGCACCAAGTGCGGGCACCCGTACTCCTTCGTGCCCAAGCTGCGCGCGGGAGAGGTCGTGCACGGCCAGTACGAGGTGGCGGGCTGTCTGGCGCACGGCGGCCTGGGCTGGGTGTACCTGGCGGTGGACCGGGCCGTGTCGGACCGGTGGGTGGTGCTCAAGGGCCTGCTCGACACCGGGGACCAGGACGCGATGGCCGCGGCGATCTCGGAGCGGCGCTTCCTCGCGGAGATCGAGCACTCCAACATCGTGCGGATCTACAACTTCGTGGAGCACCTGGACCAGCGGACGGGTTCGCTGGACGGGTACATCGTCATGGAGTACGTCGGCGGCAAGTCGCTGAAGGAGATAGCGAACGAGCGGCGGCGGCCGGACGGCCGCCGCGATCCGCTGCCGGTGGAGCAGGCCTGTGCGTACGGGATCGAGGCGCTGGAGGCGCTCGGGCACCTGCACAGCAGGAACCTGCTGTACTGCGACTTCAAGGTCGACAACGCGATCCAGCAGCAGGACCAGCTGAAGCTGATCGACATGGGCGCGGTGCGCCGGATGGACGACGAGGAGTCGGCCATCTACGGCACGGTGGGCTACCAGGCGCCGGAGGTGGCCGAGCTCGGCCCCTCGGTCGCCTCCGACCTGTACACGGTGGCGCGGACGCTGGCCGTCCTGACCTTCGACTTCCAGGGCTACACGAACGTGTTCGTGGATTCGCTGCCGGATCCGGAGCACATCGAGGTGTTCGGGCGGTACGAGTCCTTCTACCGGCTGCTGGTCCGGGCGACCGACCCGGATCCGGGCCGGCGGTTCTCGTCCGCGCAGGAGATGGCGGACCAGCTGACGGGCGTGCTGCGGGAGGTCGTCGCCCTGCAGACGGGCCGGCCGCGGCCGCAGGTCTCCACGCTCTTCGGGCCGGAGCTGCGGGTGCTGGACACCCAGCTGTTCGCCGAGGCGGCCGGGGGCGAGGTGTCCCGGCTCGGGGCGCGGACGCTGCCGGCTCCCGCGGCGGGACGCAGGCTCGGGCGCAGGCCGGGGCCGGCGGCCCCGCCGCCCGCTCCGGCGGCTGCCGTGGCCGCGGCCCCCGCCGGGACTCCGGGGGCGGCTGCCCTCTCCGCGCCGCTCGGGACCACGGCCACCCACCGGGCCGGCGGGCCGGCGGCCGGAGCGGTGCCCGCAGGTGGCGTCCCGGCTCCGCGCCGGGCCCCGGTGCCGGCCGGCCCGCCCGCCCCGGCGGCGGGGCCGGGGGCGGGCGGACCCGTGGCGGTGCCCCTGCCGGCCGTACGCGCCGGCGAACTGGCCGTGCTGGACGCCCGGGGCATGGCGCTGGCCCTGCCGGTGCCGCTGGTGGACGCGGGTGACCCGAACGCCGGCTTCCTGGCCGGACTGCTGGCCTCCGCACCGGGTGACCTGCTGGGCGCCCTGCGCTCGGCGCCCGCCGACTCGGCGGAGCTGCGGCTGCGCGAGCTGCGGGCCCGCCTGGAGCTCGGCGAACTCGCCGCGGCCTGCGGCGCCCTGACGGACCTGGAGGCCCGGCATCCGGACGACTGGCGGGTGGTGTGGGCCCGCGGGATCGCCTCGCTGGCCACCGGCGACGACGAGATAGCGGCGCTGTCCTTCGACGCCATCTACGACGCCTTCCCGGGCGAGCCCGCGCCGAAGCTGGCGCTGGGCCTGTGCGCGGAGATCCTGGGCCAGTTGGACAACGCCGCCGAGTACTACCGGCTCGTCTGGATCACCGACCCGGGATTCGTGAGCGCGGCCTTCGGGCTGGCCCGCGTCCAGCTCGCCGCGGGCGACCGGTCCGGTGCGGTGCGCACGCTGGAGTCCGTGCCGGAGGCATCGATCCACTACACCGCCGCACGGGTGGCGGTGGTACGGGCACGCCTGCGCGACCGGTCTCCCGAGGAGGCCCTGCTGCCGGATCTGGCGGCTGCTGCCGCGCAGGTGGAGGCCCTGGAGCGGTTCGGCCTGGACGCGGTGCGCCACGAACGGCTGTCGACCGAGGTTCTGGGCTCGGCCCTGGACTGGGTACTGTCGGGTAGCCGGGGTTCCGACCCCGGTCGGACCTCGCTGCTCGGCAGTCAACTGGACGAGCGGGGCCTGCGCTTCGGCCTGGAGCGCTCGTACCGCGTACTCGCGCGGCTGGCGCAGCGGGGCGAGGACAGGATCGAACTGGTGGAGCGGGCAAACCGTTTCCGTCCCCGGACGTGGGTGTGAGTGATGTCGATGCATCGGCCGTCTGGCTGCCCCAGCTGCGCGGAGCCCCTCGAGGAGGGTGACCGTTTCTGCGGCGTCTGCGGCTCCCCCGTGTCCGCCGCGCCCCCTCCCGTGTCCCGGGACAATCCGACCCTCCCGATCCCGCCGCTCCCGGCGGCTCCGGCAGCTCCGGCGGCTCCGGTCGGCGGGTACGCCCTCGCGGAGCCCGCGCCCGGGTGGGGCAGTGTCGCGGCCGGGGCGGCGCCCACGCTGGTGGGGGACACCGTCGGGTGGTCCGCACCGGCGCAGCCGGCCGCCGAGCCCGGCGCGGCTGCCGCCGCACGGCCGGTCGCGGAACCGGCCGCACCGCCGGTCGCCCCGCCGACCGCCCCGCCCGTCGCCGGGGCCGCACCCGTACCGCCGCAGGGGTCCTCGTACGGGGCGCCCGCGCCTGCGTACGGCGGCGTGCCCGATCCGGCGGCCGGCGGCGAGATCCGCCACGACCGGCCCGGCAGCACCCCCACCCCTCCCGAAGGGACCCCCTGGGCCGCGGCCGAAGCCGCGTACGGCGCCGCCGGCCCCGGGCACGAGGACCCGTACGCCTCCGCCAGCGCGCAGGGCAGCGGTCCCGCGGCCGACGGCGGCGGGAAGACCTGCGTGGCCTGCCGGGCCGGACGGGTCGACACCGACGGGTACTGCGAGCACTGCGGGCACGCCCAGCCGCGGGAGCGGGACCACCTCGAGGAGGAGCTCGGCAGCGTCGCCGCCGTCAGCGACCGGGGGCTGCGCCACCACCGCAACGAGGACTCGTTCGCGGTCGCGGCCACCGCCCTGCCCGACGGCTCGGCCGCCACGGTGGCCATCGTCTGCGACGGCGTCTCCTCCGCCAGCCGGCCCGACGAGGCATCGGCCGCCGCGGCCGGCGCCGCCAACGAGGCCCTGCTCGAAGCCCTCCCGCGCGGCGCCCACCCCCAGGAGGCCATGCACGACGCCATCCTGGCCGCGGCCGCCGCCGTGAACGCCCTGGCCCCGGAGGTCCCCGGCGCGCAGAACGCCCCCGCCTGCACCCTGGTCGGCGCCGTCGTCAGCGGCGGCCTGCTGACCATCGGCTGGGTCGGTGACAGCCGCGCGTACTGGGTCCCCGACGACCGCGACGCCCTGCCGCGTCGGCTCACCGAGGACGACTCCTGGGCGGCCCAGATGGTCGCGGCCGGGCTGATGGGCGAGGCCGAGGCCTACGCCGACGTCCGCGCCCACGCCATCACCGGCTGGCTCGGGGCCGACGCGTACGACCTGGAGCCGCACACGGCCACGTTCAAGCCGGACCACGCGGGCGTCGTGGTCGTCTGCACCGACGGCCTGTGGAACTACGCCGAGTCCGCCCAGGACATGGCCCAGGTGCTGCCCGCGGACGCCGCCGCCCGGCCCCTGCACAGCGCTCAGGTCCTGGTGGGGCACGCCCTCGACGGGGGCGGGCACGACAACGTCACGGTCGCCGTCGTCCCGTTCGCCGCGCCGACCGGGCCGGGAGCGGCGGAGGCGGGCGCCGGGGCAGCGGCTGCTGCGCCCGGGCCGCAGCAGCCCCCAGCGCAAGCGGAATCGGAAACGGAAGCGGAAGTACGCCCTCAGGGCTGATCCGTCCGCCCCGTCCCCCGTCCCTCTCCTAGGAGTCCAGCCGATGGCGAACTTCGCCAAGCCGAGCGCCCCGCGCTTCAGCGTGGAGGTGTACCAGAACGAGTTCCTCCCCGAGGGCGGGAGGGACGTCCACGCCATCGTCACGGTGACGTCCACCGGCGGAGCCACCGCAACCCGCGCGGCGGCCGCCCACGGCTCGGCCGCCGTCGTGATCATGGTGGACTGCTCGGGGTCCATGGAGTATCCGCCGGACAAGATGCGCGGCGCCCGGGAGGCCACCGCCGCCGCGATCGACACCCTGCGCGACGGCACCGCGTTCGCCGTCATCGCCGGGACGCACGTGGCCAAGGAGGTCTACCCCGGCCAGGGCCGCCTCGCCGTCGCCGACCCGGCCACCCGCGCCCAGGCCAAGGAGGCCCTGCGGTCGCTGAGTCCGGGCGGCGGCACCGCCATCGGCACCTGGCTGCGCCTGGCCGACGGCCTGCTGCGCCAGTCCCCGGCCGCCATACGGCACGGCATCCTGCTCACCGACGGCCGCAACGAGCACGAGGACCCGGCCGTGCTCCGCGCCACCCTCGAGGCCTGCGCGGGCCGCTTCACCTGCGACGCGCGCGGGGTGGGGACCGACTGGGAGGTCAAGGAGGTCACCGGCATCGCGAGCGCTCTGCTCGGCTCGGCCGACATCGTGGCCGATCCGGCGCACCTCGCCGAGGACTTCACGCGCATGATGGAGAACGCCATGGGCAAGGAGGTCGCGGACGTCGCGCTGCGCCTGTGGACCCCGGTCGGCGTGGAGATCCAGTACGTCAAGCAGGTCGCGCCCACCGTGCAGGACCTCAGCGACCGCCGCACCGGGGCGGGCCCGCGGGCCGGCGACTACCCGACCGGGTCGTGGGGCGACGAGTCCCGCGAATACCACGTGTGCGTCCGGGTCCCGGCCGCCTCCGTCGGCCAGGAGATGCTGGCCGCACGGGTCACGCTGCTCCTCCCCGGCGCGCCGGGCGAACCGCCGGCCACGCTCGCGCAGGGTCTGGTCCGTGCCGTGTGGACGGACGATCTGGCCGCCTCCACCGCCATCAACCCGCAGGTCGCCCACTACACGGGACAGGCGGAACTCGCGCAGGCTATCCAACAGGGCCTGGAAGCCCGCAAACTGGGCGATGTCGACGGCGCCACGGCCAAGCTCGGCCGTGCCGTGCAGCTGGCCAGTGCCTCCGGAAACGCAGACACGGCCAAGCTGCTCGCGAAGGTGGTGGATGTCGTCGATGCCGCGGCGGGTACTGTGCGGCTGAAGGCGAAGGTCGCGGATGCCGACGAGATGACCCTCGAAACGCGTTCGATCCAGACCGTCCGAGTGAAGAAGACCTGAGAGACCTGAGAAGACCTGACGCGATGACGCAGGCTGAAGGGGGAAGAGCCGCCATGCCGACCTGCCCGAACGGGCACCAGTCCGCCTCCGACGACTGGTGCGAGGTCTGCGGCCACCGCATGGCTGCCGCCACGGGTGCGCCCGCGGCGCCCTCCTACGGCTACGGCTACCCTCCCACCGCCGGTGAGCCGACCGCCCAGGCGGAGCTCTGCCCGCAGTGCCGGACCCCGCGCGAGGCCATGGCCCCGTTCTGCGAGGAGTGCCGGTACAACTTCCTGACGCGCTCGGCGACCTCGTACGCGCCGCTCGGCACGGATGCGGGAGCCGTCGGCGGGACCGGCGCCGGGGCGACCCCGCCGCCTCCGCCCCCGCCTCCCGCGCCGCCGGCTCCTGCCCCGGCGCCGTTCTCCCAGGACCACTTCGAGTACCAGGGCTCCCGGCCGTCCCGGGTCAACCGGCCGGCGGAGCCGCTGCAGCGCGAGGACGACTGGCTGCTGCCGCCCCCGGCGCACGAGCAGCACCAGGCGCAGCCGCAGCAGCAGTACCGGCAGCAGCCCGCGCCGCAGCAGGAGTACCGGCAGCCGGAGTACCCGCAGCAGCACGAGTACCAGCAGGCCCACCAGCCTCAGCAGCACCCTCAGCAGCACCAGGCCCAGCCGCAGCAGCCCCAGCCGCAGCAGCCGTTTCCGCCGCAGAGCACCGGCGCGTGGAGCGCGACGATCGGCCCCGACCGCTCGTACTTCATGGCGATGATGCAGCGCAGCGGCCCCGAGGCGGCCGGGCTCAACCTGCCCGCGTACTCCCCGGAGCAGCATCTCCCGCTCTCCGGCGGCCAGATCACCATCGGCCGCCGCCGCGCCTCGACGGGCGAGTCCCCGGACATCGACCTGTCGGTGCCCCCGGAGGACCCGGGCGTCTCCCACCAGCACGCGGTGCTCGTGCAGCAGCCCGACCTCAGCTGGGCGGTGGTGGACCAGAACTCCACCAACGGCACCACCATCAACGGCGGCGAGGAGCCGATCCAGCCCTACGTCCCGGTCCCCCTCACCGACGGCGACCAGGTCCACGTGGGCGCCTGGACCACCATCACCATCCGCCGGGGCTGATCCCGAGCTGCTGCCCTACTCCCCCAGGGGCCATACGTACGGGCCCTGGGGGTCGTCGAGCCAGGACCACTGGCCCTCCGTGCTGACCGTCACCCCGAACCGCTCGCGGCCGGGCCTGCCCTCGCCGCGCCACAGGTCCAGGGCCTCGCGCGGGTGCAGCGCGCCCGCCGTCAGCACGAGCATGAACTGGAAGCGCTCGTTCTCCACCAGCTCGTACGGGAGCCCGTACGGCAGCCCGGGCGCCGTCGGCGACGCCTTGGCCCCGCGCAGCGGGACGAAGTACGCCGGGGTGCGCAGGAAGCGGCCCTCCGCGAGGCCGGCGTCCCGGACCGTGAGCGCGATCAGCCCGGTCGACAGCGGGGCCAGGATGCGCGCCCCGGGCCGGCACTGGCCGAGCCAGGCGTGCGGGATCAGCGGCAGCGTGCAGGTCACCAGGATCCGGTCGAACGGGGCCCGGGAGGGGCAGCCGCGCGCCCCGTCCCCGGTGACCACGGTCGGCCGGTAGCCGAGCCGGGCCAGGTGCGCCCGCGCGGACTCGGTGATCTCCTCGTCCAGGTCCACCGTGGTGACGTGCTCGTCGCCGAGCCGGTGGCACAGCAGCGCGGCGTTGTAACCGGTGCCCGCCCCGATCTCCAGCACGTCGTCCCCGTCGCGGACGTCCAGCGCGTGCAGCATCTTCGCCATCAGGGACGGCTGGCTGCTGGAGGAGACCAGTTCGCCGTCGCGCAGCCGGGTGGCGAGCGGGCCGTCCGTGTAGACCCCGCGCAGCCAGCGGGCGCGGTGGGCCGGGTCCGGGTCCTCGCCCCACAGCCGCTCGTGGCCGGCGCCGCGGCCGGTGAAGAAGTACGGGACGAAGACGTGCCGGGGCACCGCCGCGAAGGCCGAGCGCCAGGCGGGATCCTGCAGCACTCCGGCAGCGGTCAGCTCCCGCACCTGCGCGGCGTGGGCAGCGTCCCTCAGGTCCCGCGTCTCGCCGTGGCCGGCGTCCGCGGCGTGTGCGGGGCGTGCGGAGCGTGCGGCGTGTGCACCCATGGCTCCACTGTCCTGCGGCCGGGCCCGGGAGGCGAGCGGTGGCCGTGGCGGCCCGGGCCGTCGCGGGAGGCGGTGGTCCTAAGTCCCCGGTCCTCCGTCCGGGCGTCTGAGACGATGGTCGGGTGAATGAGATTCCGCGGGGCACGCTTCAGGAGCAGACGTTTTACGAGCAGGTGGGCGGCGAGGAGACGTTCCGCCGCCTGGTGCGGCGCTTCTACCAGGGGGTTGCGGAGGACCCGCTGCTGCGCCCGATGTACCCGGAGGAGGACCTCGGCCCCGCCGAGGAGCGGTTCGCCCTTTTCCTGATGCAGTACTGGGGCGGCCCGAACACGTACAGCGAGAACCGCGGCCACCCGCGCCTGCGGATGCGGCACGCCCCGTTCCAGGTGGACGCGGCGGCGCACGACGCGTGGCTGGGGCACATGCGCGTGGCGGTGGACGAGCTGGGCCTGGCGCCGGAGCACGAGGCGCAGCTGTGGCGGTACCTGACGTACGCCGCCGCATCGATGATCAACACCGCGGGCTAGTCCGCAGGAGGCCGCGTACGGGCGCCCGCACGCGGAACCCCGAGCGGAAGCCTAGACCGGCCGGACCTGGAGGGCGCCCAGGCCGCCGTTGCCGCCGGGGCGGCGCATCGCGATCGAGCCGTACGGGGTACGCAGCCGGAGCCAGCCGCCCGAGGCGAGCAGGGCCACCGGCTCGGGGGCGCCGGGCGCGGGGGCGCCACCGCTCGGCACGGCCGACCGGATCGGCCGCAGGAAGCCCAGGGACTGCGCGGCATGCACGGCGCGCAGCGGGAGCTCGGTGTCGCCCAGCGTCCGGGACCAGATCTCACGGCCGATGCGGTCCCGCTCGGACCGGGTCCGGTGCTGCGGGGGCAGGGCCTCGTCACGGGCCCGGAACTCGGCGACGGAGGCCGCCACGGCGGCCCGGACCTCGTCGGGGCCGGGCAGCCCGGGCAGCTGCCGCCAGCCGCCCCGGGGCGGGAGCACCCCGGTCCAGGGCGGGCCGGTGACCGGCCCGGGCACGGCGGCGCCCGCGGTGGCCTCGTCGACGGATTCCAGCAGCTCGCCGGCGGACACGGTCACGTCCAGCGGCCGGGGAACGGGCACGGCGAGCCGTACCGTGCGGATGGCCAGCACCTCGAAGGACGCCGGCCGTCCGAAGACGGCGAGCGCGCCGCCGCCCGCCTGCGCCTGCAGGCGGACCGCGGCGGCGCGGTCGTAGTGCACCAGCCGGCCCAGGAAGGCGGCGAGGTCCGCCGCCTCCCCGGAATCGGCGAAGCGCAGCTGCTCGGTCATGCCGCCAGGCGCCTTTCGGCGGGCTTGGCCTTGCCGGCCTGCTTGGCCGGCTCGTCGAGGTACTTCTCGAGGAAGTGCCTCTCCTCGGCCGTGATGCGGCGGGGCCGCCCCTCGGCGAGGTTGTACGGCACGACCACCGTCTCGGCGCGCACGTACACCGTCTCGGGTGCGTCCTCGGTCGCCTCGTCCTTGACCTCGTAGCCGATGGTCAGGGACGCGGCGCCGATCCGGGTCACCCAGGACTCGATGAGGACCGGCTCGTGGCGGTGCACGAGGGGCAGCTTGTAGTCGATCTCGTGGCGGGCCACGACGGAGCCGCCCGTGAAGGAGTCACTGCCCTCCCCGGGCGCCAGCCGGAACATGAAGTCGATCCGTGCCTCCTCCAGATAGCGGATGAAGACGACGTTGTTGACGTGCCCGAAGGCATCCATGTCCGACCAGCGCAAGGGGCACCGGTAGAGGTGTCTGGCCATTGCTCGTCAGCCTCAGCCTCGAGTGAGCTTCTTGTAGGTGGCACGGTGCGGACGGGCCGCGTCCGGGCCGAGACGCTCGATCTTGTTCTTCTCGTACGACTCGAAGTTGCCCTCGAACCAGTACCACTTGGACTCGCCCTCGTACGCCAGGATGTGCGTGGCGACGCGGTCGAGGAACCAGCGGTCGTGGGAGATGACCACGGCCGCACCGGGGAACTCCAGCAGCGCGTTCTCGAGCGACGACAGGGTCTCGACGTCGAGGTCGTTGGTGGGCTCGTCGAGGAGCAGCAGGTTGCCGCCCTCCTTGAGCGTCAGCGCCAGGTTGAGGCGGTTGCGCTCACCACCGGACAGGACGCCGGCCGGCTTCTGCTGGTCCGGACCCTTGAAGCCGAAGGCGCTGACGTACGCGCGGGACGGCATCTCGACCTGGCCGACGTTGATGTAGTCCAGCTCGTCCGACACGACCGCCCAGAGGGTCTTCTTGGGGTCGATGTTGGCGCGGGACTGGTCGACGTAGCTGATCTTGACGGTCTCGCCGACCTTGACGGAGCCGGAGTCCGGCGCCTCCAGGCCCTGGATCATCTTGAAGAGCGTGGTCTTGCCGGCGCCGTTCGGGCCGATGATGCCGACGATGCCGTTGCGCGGCAGCGTGAACGACAGGTCGTCGATGAGGACCTTGTCGCCGAACGCCTTCGAGAGGTTGTTGACCTCGACCACGATCGAGCCCAGACGCGGGCCCGGCGGGATCTGGATCTCCTCGAAGTCCAGCTTCCGCATCTTGTCCGCCTCGGCCGCCATCTCCTCGTAGCGGGCGAGACGGGCCTTGGACTTGGTCTGGCGGCCCTTGGCGTTGGAGCGGACCCACTCCAGCTCTTCCTTGAGGCGCTTCTGGCGCTTCTCGTCCTTGCGGCCCTCGACCTTGAGGCGGGCGGCCTTCTTCTCCAGGTAGGTGGAGTAGTTGCCCTCGTAGGGGTGCGCGCGGCCGCGGTCGAGCTCGAGGATCCACTCGGCGACGTTGTTCAGGAAGTAGCGGTCGTGGGTGACGGCGACGACGGCACCCGAGTACTTCGAGAGGTGCTGCTCCAGCCAGTTCACCGACTCGGCGTCGAGGTGGTTGGTGGGCTCGTCGAGGAGGAGCAGGTCCGGGGCCTCGATCAGCAGCTTGCACAGTGCCACGCGGCGCTTCTCGCCACCGGAGAGGGTGGTGACGGCCCAGTCGCCGGGCGGGCAGCCCAGGGCGTCCATGGCCTGCTCCAGCTGGGCGTCCAGGTCCCACGCGTTGGCGTGGTCCAGGTCCTCCTGGAGCTTGCCCATCTCGTCCATGAGGGCGTCGGTGTAGTCGGTCGCCATGAGCTCGGCGACCTCGTTGAAGCGCTTGAGCTTCTTCATGATCTCGGCGGCGCCGTCCTGGACGTTCTCCAGGACCGTCTTCGACTCGTCGAGCTTGGGCTCCTGCATGAGGATGCCGACGCTGAAGCCGGGCGACAGGAACGCGTCACCGTTGGACGGCTGCTCCAGGCCAGCCATGATCTTCAGAACGGTGGACTTACCGGCACCGTTCGGGCCGACCACACCGATCTTCGCGCCGGGCAGGAAGTTCAAGGAGACGTCATCAAGAATCACCTTGTCGCCGTGCGCCTTGCGCGTCTTGCGCATGGTGTAGATGAACTCAGCCAAGAGAAACCGTCCGGCAGATCGATGGGTGGGCAGATACACCCCATCTTGCCGTACGTCCATCCCCCGGGGGAAACCCGTATGGTCCCCGGGACCCCGGCGCAGGCGGCCTCTCGGAGGGACTTCGGGCAGGTCAGCGGAGGCGGAGGGCGCCCGGGACCTGCCCCTCGAAGATCTCCGTCAGGAAGTCGAACAGGGTGGGGCCGCAGCCGGCGCGCGCCCGTGCCGGCTCGCCGGCGACGCGCTCGCGGTTCGTCGGGTGACAGCGCGTGAGCACTCCTTCGAGGTAGCGCGCGGTCTCGGGGTGGCCGAGGGCCCGCCGGGACACCTCGTGGTCGCGCCACTCGATCACGAAGTCGCCGTCGTCACGGGTTCCGAAGCCGCCGCGGAGGCAGTCGTCGAGGGCGGGGAGGCACGGGGGTGGCGGGCGGGGCGCGGGGGGGCGGGCAGTCACGGGGCGGGGCGCGGGGAGGCGGGGCCTTGGGGGCTCCCTCAGCGGGGGCGGTAGACGGTCAGGGCGTTCGGGAGGGTGTCGAGGACCAGCGCGGCGGGGGCGTGGGCGTACTCCCCGTCGTACGCCAGCGGGGTGCCGGCGGGGATCTCCGCAACGCGCAGGCTGCGCAGGCGGGTGGCCGTGTGAACGGGGGAACGGCTCAGCGGGCCCGTGAGCGCGGCGGCGAGCAGGCGGGGGCCGGGGCGGCCGCCGCCGTGCACGAGGCGGACGTCGAGCAGGCCCTCGCCGAGGCCGTCGCGGCGACGGGGGGTCGGGCCGGTGCCGTGGTAGGTGCCGTTGCCCGCGAAGAGCAGCCAGACGCTCCGGGGGCGCCCGGCCAGCCGGAGCCGTACGGGGCGCTCCGCACGCAGCACCTTCCACGCGGCCAGGAGCGCGGCGGGCCCGCCGCCGATCCGCGGCGCCCAGTGCAGGCGGTGCCGCAGCAGCTCCGGGTACGCACCGATGCTGAAGGTGTTCAGGAAGTGGCCGCTGCGCCCGTCCTCGGGGTCGGGGCCCGGGGTGAAGCGGCCCACCGCGGCGTGGACCGCCTGGCCGGCGGCGACGGCGCGGCAGGTGTCCTCGGCTCCGGCGAGGCCGAGGTCGAGGGCGAAGTGGTTGAGCGTGCCGCCGGGGAACACCGCGAGCGGCACCCCGGCCCGCAGCGCGGCGGTGGCAGCCGCGTTGACCGTGCCGTCGCCGCCGCACACCCCGAGCACGGTGGCCCGGGTGGCCGCCGCCGCCAGTTCCGCGGCGAGCTCCGGGCCCTCGCACTCGACCACCTCGGCCTTGGGCAGCCGGCTGCGCAGAACGTCGAGCCCCGCGTCGGCGGCCGTGCCCGACCCGGCGTTGACCACCACCGTGAGCCCGGCCCCGTCCGGCAGCGCGGGCGCCTCGGCGGCCGTCGGCTCGTCGCCCGGCACGACGCGCGCCTCCTCGACGCCGCGCGCGAGACGGCGTACGGCCAGGCCCGCGGCCACGCCCAGCGCCGCCCCCGCGACCACGTCGGACGGGTAGTGGACCCCCGTGTACACGCGGGAGAACGCCACCGACACGGCCACCGGGGCCAGCACGGCGCCCCAGCCGGGCGCCTCGAGCGCGAGCCCGGTGGTGAACGCGAACGCGGACGCCGAGTGCCCGGACGGGAACGAGGTGGTCGTCGGCTGCGTGATCAGCCGCCGCGCCTCGGGCACGCCCTCCAGCAGCGGCCGGGGCCGGCGTACGGACCATTTGCCGACGGTGTTGACGGTCGCCGAGGCCAGCGCCAGCGAGGCGGCTCCGCGCAACGCCGCCTTGCGGGCCCCCGCCGAGCCGAGGACCGCGATCGCCGCGGCGGCGACGCCCCACAGCACCCCGTGGTTCGCGGCCCGCCCGAGTCGGGGCAGCACCCGGTCGGCCGCGGGCCAGTGCCGGCGGGCCACCCCGTCGAACAGCATCCGGTCCCACCGCGCGGCGGCGCCCTGCCAGGTCAGCTCCTGATCGGCCATTGCCAGCGCCTACCCGCAACCGGCGCCCCGGAACCAACACCTCCGCCAACCGGCCCTCCCCTCCGCAGGCGCACCACGCCGCAGGGCACCGGAGCCGCTGCCCGGGCGTCCGGTCGCCTGTCACCCGGGGGAGGTCATCGGCAAGGCGCGCGCCCCTGGGACCCCGCGCCCCGTGCAGCGCGGATTCCCTCCTACGCCTGGTCGTCCTCGTCCAGGGGGCGCTTGCGCAGCAGGAGGACCACCAGGCCGCCCAATACCACCAGGCCCACCGCCAGCGAGGCGATGACCGGCGTGGCGGCGGAGCTGCCGCTGGTGGCGAGCCGCTCCTCGTCCGTGGTGGACTCCGACGAGACCGCGGCCGCCGCCGCGGCCGCGGCCGAGGCCTGCGCCACGGCGGGCCCGTCGCCGGTCGTACCGGCCTCGGCCACCACGGGCTGCGGCCAGACCGCGTTCGCCGAGGCCGCCGCCGCGGACTCGCTGGAGCCCGCCACGACCTGCGCCTGGGCCGGCACCCCGCTGCTGAAGACCCGCCCGACCGGCACCTTCGTGGAGCCCTGGACGGTGACCGAGGCCGCGCCGTCCGGGGTGCCCGCCGGCACCTCGAAGTACAGCCTGCTCCCGTTGGACGCGGTGGTGAGCGGTCGCCCCTCGGCGTCCACCACCCGCACCCCCATGGCCACGGCCGCCGCGTCCGGGGTGACCGTCACGCTCTGCGCCCCGGTCCGCACGGTGACCGGCCCGAGGCGGGTGCCCACGGGACCCGACACGTTCTCCGGGTCCAGCCCCAGCGAGGCCGGCGGCTCCGGGAGCTTGCCCGCCGACCGCTGGAGGTAGTCGGCCAGCTTCTCCGCCGCCGGGTCGGCTGCCTCCACCTGCGCCCCGTCCGCGAGCCGCCAGATCGCGACCTGGGTCCCGGCGGCCGCGCTCTCCGCGGTCAGAGCCCCGGCCCCGGCCGCCTTGGCCAGTCCGGCGAGATCGTTCAGCTGCGGATAGGAGTGCTCGAGGACCCAGCGGATCCGGCCCGCCTCCCCGTTCCCCGCGAGCAGGGTGCCGCTCCAGCCGCTCTCCGTGTACCGGGCCTGCGGCTGGGCGTTGCCCGCCACGCCGACCCCGTAGCTCTGGAGCATCCCGCCGCCGTCGACCCGCATCTCGTACAGCCCCGCCGGAATCTGCCGGACCGACCCGTCCTTCGCGTGCAGGACCGCCTGCCCGTACGTCTTCAGCCCGTCCAGCACGGCGCTCGCGCCCTCCGCCGTCCGGGGCGCAGGTGTCCCGGAGTCGGCGGCCGCCGGCGCGGCCGGGGCGGCGGCCAGGGCCGCGGCCAGCAGCGCCGCCGCCAACGGCCGCCGCGCGCAGGCCCGTACAGCCGCCACCGCCGCAACCGAAGCGGCAGGTCTCGCGGAAGCGACAGCAGCAGACGGCGAAGAAGCAGCGGAATCAGGAGCGCAGGATGCGGGAACGGCAATCGACACAGTCTTCCCCTTCGGGCCAATGACCCAGGTGCCCGTGAGTACCGGGGAATCCTAACCGCCTCGAACACTCAGACCACCGCCGCCTTCTGAGTGACCATCAGTGGCGGGTCCGCCTTGACGACCCGCCGGAATGCCGCCGTCCCCCGGTTCAGGTCGTGGCCGACGGCGGTCGCGTCGATCTCCGCCGAGAACCACCGGTTGCCCTCCCCGTCGGGCGGATCCTCCCTCACGCGCAGCCGCCCGTGCACCACCAGCGGCTCGCCCACCGCGACGGAACCGGCCAGGTTCACCGCGAGCGTGCGCCGCGCCCACACGGTGTAGAAGCTGGTGGTCCCGTCCGTCCAGGCGTCCTTGCGCCGGTCGAAGTACCGCGGCGTCACGGCGAACCGGAACCGCGCCGACGGCCCGTTCACCGTCTCCTTGTAGTCGATCTGCGTGGCCACATGACCGATCAGCGTCACCGTGGTGTCGTTCATCCCGGCAGCCCTCCCCCGCATCCGTACCCGCGCGGACCATCCGCACGACCCGCGCGGACCTCCGCACGACCTGCACGGACCATCCGCACGACGTGCACAGACCATCCGCAGGACCCGCACGGACCATCCGCACGAGGTACGACCCATGCTGGCGCGGCCCCCCGATTCCCGCTCCGGCCTGTGGACTACTGGCGGGTTGTGGACAACTTCGTCCCCCCTGCGGCCACCGTCGCGTACTGCTCGCGCACCTCCCGGTAGCGCAGCAGCTCCGCCGCCACCGGCTCCAGCACCCGGGCCCGCCCGCAGCCGGCCGCCGCCTGCCGCAGCCGCCGCTCCGCGTCCTGCCCGTACCGCCGCGCCGGGCCCCGGGCCGCGATCGAGCAGGTCCACTCCACCAGCGGCCCGCCGATGATGCCCGCCACCATCAGCAGCACCGGCGGCATCAGCCGCGGCTCCAGGACCCCGACGATCTGCCCCACCAGCCACAGCCCGCCGTAGATCTGCAGCAGCGTCATCGCCGCCTGCGTCAGCACCGCCGCGGGCCACCACGCCGGCCGCGGCGGCCTGGCGCTCGGCACCGTGACCGCCGACCCCAGCGTCACCGCGATCTCGTCCAGCGACTCCGGGAGCTGTTCGGCGCCTCGCACCGCGGTCTCCCGGACTGCCTGCGCCCAGGCATCGGGCAGCCCGTCGGCCGCCGCGTCGGCGACCGCCCGCACGGCCTGTTCCACCCGCTGGCGCGCGGTGACCTCCTCCTCGACCGGCGTCTGCGCGGTCGCGGGCCCCCGGCCGCCGATCGCCGCCAGCGCGGCCAGCCCGGCCAGCGTGCGCGGGGCGCGCCGGCCCTCGTACCACCGCCACAGCCGCAGCCACGGGGTGCCGCACGCCTTGCCAGCATTGCGCCGCCAGGCCCGCTCGGCGGCCAGCCCGGCCGCGTACGCCCCGACCGCCTCCGCGAGCCGGTCCTCGAACTCGGCGCGCGCCGCCTCCCCGATCTCCGGCCCCGGATGGCCGTCGGCCACGTACAGCGGGCGCAGGCGCACGGCGGCCCGGTCGACATCGGCGGAGATCCGCCGGGTCGCGGCGCCCTTCTCCTGGGTGAACTGTGCGAGGAGGTCGCGGAGTTCCCCGACGCCCTCGCCGGTCAGCGCCGACAGCCCGAGGACGGTGGCGCCGGGCTCGTCGTGCTCGCCGAGGGCGATGCCGTCGTCGTCCAGCAGCCGCCGCAGGTCGTCCAGTACGAGGTCCGCCGACTCGCCGGGCAGCCGGTCCACCTGGTTCAGCACGACGAACGTCACCTCGGCGTGCCCGGCCAGCGGCCGCAGGTACCGCTCGTGCAGCACCGCGTCGGCGTACTTCTCCGGGTCGACCACCCACACCACCGCGTCGACCAGGGCGAGCACCCGGTCCACGTGGTCGCGGTGGGCGCCGACCGCCGAGTCCAGGTCCGGCAGGTCCACGAGGACCATCCCGCGCAGCGCGCCGGTCTCCGAGGTCTCGCGCGGCCGGCGGCGCAGCCTGCCCGGGATCTCGAGGCGGTCGAGCAGCCCGGCCGCGCCGTCCGACCAGCTGCACGCGATGGGCGCGGCGGTCGTCGGCCTGCGCAGCCCCGTCTCGGAAATCTGTACTCCGGCGAGTGAATTGAAGAGCGTGGACTTGCCGCTTCCGGTGGCTCCGGCGATCGCGACGACCGTGTGCTGCGGCGACAGCCCGCGCCGCGCGGCCGCCTCGTCGAGCACCCGGCCTGCCTCGGCGAGGGTCTTTCCGTCGAGCCGGGTCCGGGAGAGCCCGACCAGCTGGCGCAGCGCCTCGAGGCGCGTGCGCAGCGCCTGTCCTTCGGGACTGGGCGGCGGCGAGGGGGCCTTGCCCCCGTCGCTGCCGGCGCCGGAGACGGCACGGACGAGCGCCTCGTCACCCTCGTGGCCCTCGTCCCCGTCGCCATCGAGGGCGCGGTCGAGGTCGAAGTCGACGTCGACCCCGCCGACGCGGCGCGAGCGTGCGATGAATCCGTCGTCCCAGCGGTCGTCGGTGCGGTCGGTCAAAGCGGTCACCGCGTCACCTCTCCTTCTGCAGTAGGGACAGCGCGGCGATCAGTTCGGCCTGCGGTTCCGGCGTCACTTCGAGCGCCTCCAGCGGGGCCAGGCGCCGGTCGCGTTCGGCGCGCAGCACCTGCTCCAGGTGCTGCGTGACCAGTTCGCCGCCCCGGTCGCGCAGCCGCACCGCCGCCTGTACGCCGATCCGCTCGGCGAGCTTCTCCCCGGCGGGCCGGGCCCGTTTGCCGCCGAGGAGGGCCGCGACCAGCAGGGCGGCGACCCCGTCGGGGTCGGGCGCGGGCTGCTTGTCGAGCCGCGCGACCTCGTCCTCGGCGAGTTCCTCCAGCACGCGCCGCCAGCGCCGTACGGCCATGCCGATACGTTCGGCCGCCTCCCGGTCGGGCCCGGGCAGCTGCACCGCCCCGGCGGCCGGCTCGCGCCGCCAGGCCTGGGCGATCCGCTCGTCGGCGGCGGCCACCGCGCACTGGAGCAGCGCGGCGAGCGACTCGGCGAGCGAGTCGAGCAGTTCGTCGGCGCTGGTGTCGAGGGGGTAGCCGCGCCACCGGGTCAGCGCGTCCCCGGCCAGTACGGCGCCCTGGTCGAGCCGGTTGCGCACCCGCTTGCCCTCCCTGCGGTACGCGTCCTCCACGGCCGAGGTCAGCCGTACGGAGGCGGCGTACTGGGCGGCGACGGCCGATGCCAGCTCCGGCATCCGGCGCCCGAGGGAGTCCAGCGCGCCGAGCGCGGTGCGCCCGACGGCGTACTGCCGGGCGGCCGGGTCCTGCGCGTGGTGGGCGAGCCACGCGAACAGCGGTGCGACGGCGCTGGCGGGCAGCAGCCCGCCCCCGCCGGCCGATTCGGGCAGCTCGGGCACCGTGAACCGGGGTACGTCGCCCAGCCCGGCCCGGGTGAGCAGGGCCCCGTACTGCCGCGAGACCTCGGCGAGCACCTGGTGCGGGACCCGGTCGAGGACGGTGATCAGGGTGGCCTTGTACTGCTTGGCGGTGCGCAGCAGGTGCCAGGGCACGGCGTCGGCGTACCGCGAGGCGGTGGTGACCATGACCCAGACGTCGGCGGCGCAGATGAGTTCGGCGGCGAGTGTCCGGTTCTCGACGACGAGGGAGTCGATGTCGGGGGCGTCGAGGATGGCGAGCCCGCGCGGGAGGCCGGCCACGGTCTCGATCCGTAGCTCGCGGGTGGCGGCGGTGTTCCCGAAGGTGCGGGGGGAGCCGCGGTGGGGGGCGGGGAGCGGGTCGTCCTCGCCGGGTGGGGCCCAGACCCGCATCAGATCGGGGAGAACCCGCATTCCGGCGAACCAGTGATGGTCATCCGGATGGCAGACGAGCACTGGGGTCCGTGTCGTGGGCCGGAGCACGCCGGCTTCACTCACTTGGCGCCCCACGAGGGAGTTGACGAGAGTGGACTTACCGGCCCCGGTGGACCCGCCGACGACGGCGAGCAGCGGCGCCTCGGGCGCCTTCAGCCGGGGTACGAGGTAGTCGTCGAGCTGCGCGAGCAGCTCGGCTCTGGTCTGGCGGGCGCGCGGGGCGCCGGGCAGGGGCAGCGGCAGACGCACGGACGCGACCCGGTCGCGCAGGGCGGACAGGGCATCGAGCAGCTGAGGCCGAACATCCAAGGTCACCACATGCGAAGAATGCCCAATTTGGGACCATTTTTGAAGCTTATACGCCCTCTGCGCGCCGACCGCGACTCCAGTGGGACCTTTTGGACACAGCGGACGAGTGGGGCGCAGGCATAACGAGTGCACAACACCAGAGGCGCCGCGGCGCAAAAGCGGTGCGAGAATCGCACCTGCCTGCGATTATCGGGACCGCTTCACCGAACCTCCACATCGTGGCACGCGGGTGAAGCAACCGGGACAAGGCGGCCGGAGCCCTATCCTTGACCCGGTCCGGACGACAGTCCCACCCCCACCCCGGGGCTCCAGGCCACCACGGCCACCTTCCGGCCCCCGTAGCTCAGTGGATAGAGCAGGTGCCTTCTAAGCACTTGGCCGCAGGTTCGAGTCCTGCCGGGGGCACTCTTCACGTCCCACCCGAGCCCTCCCCACCGGGGAGGGCTTTCGTGCAGGTCAGGGCCGCTTTCCCAGGTCCGCTGCATCAGCCAATCAGCCCCCGGTCCGGCGTCGGCGTGGGCTGGGGACGGTCCGGGCGTGTCCGGCTGTCACCGGGTTTCTACGGGTGGCTGCGGAGAATACGCGGTGAAGTTTTCTGGGCCCCTCTCAGGTCTGGGCGCCCACATCCGGCAGATCTCCGGCCTCCTCGATCCGTCGCTTCATATCGGCGAGCTGCCCGTCGATGCACCGTGCGTAGGTCGCCAGGAGGACCGGAACGCTGTTGCCGGCCCAGTCGGCTACTTGGGCCGGCGGGATGCCCCCGTTGAGCCAGTTCGTCAAGCAGGTGTTCCGCAGGTCGTACACCCTTCTCCCGAGCGGCGACTCGAACTCGTGCGGAGTAAGAACCTTCTCGCGGGCCGTACGCCAGGCCCGGCGGATGACAGAGCCCGCGAGCATGTTCCCCTTCTCCCTTGGAACAGCAGGTCACCCGGCTTGAGGCCCTCGCGCTCAACGTGCTCGCGCAGGATCCGTCTACGTCCCCCTCCACCGGCAGGCGTGCAACGGCGACGGCCAGTGCCACCGCCTCCTCAGGGCGAAGGCCCACGTAGTACAACGTGGCGAAAACGGCGTGAAGTCGCTCTCCCCCGCGGGGACGCCGACGGATCGCGTCTAACAGGAGGGCGGCCTGTTGCGGGTTCACGAGGGACCGCTTGTCCACAGCCGAGGAGGTCTTGGGGGAGGTACCTCTCCCCTTGGGCAGCGGGTTCTCGCGAAGAATCCGCTGCTTGACCGCACACTCCATCGCAACGTTGAGAACCCGTGTGGTGCGCTTGACAGAGCTCAGTGCGACCGGCTTCCCGTCCAGCTTGGCCGAAAGGGCACTCAATACGGCTTCCACCTTGGCCGGATCTTCCCAAGCGGCCATCGACGGCGTGTTCCGCTCGACCCATCTGAGAATCGCGATCGTCTCCGGCGCGGCCTGGTCGCGACGCTTCATGTTGAAGGCGAACTCGCGCAGCGCCGTACGCAGATCAACCACGGCAATGTGACTCGGCACCGGAGCGCGCAGCAAGGCGATGATCGACAATGCGCGCTACGCATCGAGGACGCGATGGACACGTCTCGGCGGGCGCCTTACATCGGCTGACGCTTGGCGGCGGCCAGCCGCTCGTGCACGCGCGCACAGCTCAACAGGATCTCGGGCTCCCCCGGCGATCTCGTCCACCCGGTCCACGGGGTTGGTGGGGCGCCGACCGGGGCGGTGTTCATGTCGGAAAAGCAGAGCGCGTCGGCCAGTTCAGGGGCCTCGCACGGGAACTCGTCCTTGAGCTTCTCGCGGAGCCCGCAGGCCTCCGCCTCCATCCACGCACAGGAGTGGTGAGCGACAAGTCGCACCACCCGCTCGTCCACGCCGGCATTGCCCCGGAGATGCCGCGCAACGTCGAGCGGGTGGAACCCCGTCTTGGCGAGCGTCGAGGCGTAACCATGTGGACCCCAAGGCTCGTACGGGCATCCTACGAGGCCGAGCGGCTACTCCTCTGCCGTGACGGTGGTTGGCAAACCACATCAATACGTGGGCTGACACAGGTGCTACTCACGGCGGCAATCAGTCGACAGCGCGTGTCAGGATCGCGGTTCCACGGCACCACTTCCCGAACCATGTCGGAAGCTGAAGTTCCTCGACGGTCTTGCTCAACTCTGTCCGGCTGAAGGGGCGGCTTCGGCTACGCAGATCCACACCGGCCATCCGAGCTTCATCGCGGGTAGCGGCAGCGCGAGCGAACCACTCAAGCCCGTGAACTCCCTGAACTACTTCATGGAAGGCGTGCAGGCTCGGCGAGCTGGACTCGTACAGAGCGCATGCCAACCAGAGCAGCAACCTGCGGAGCGCTCCGTCCGAGTCGATTTCCCTCAGTTGATCAGGGGACATTTCCTTCAAAAACTTCGAAACATCCTCGAACGACTCCGCGAGGCCGTAAGGATTGTCAATACGCCACTTACTCAAGTCTTGACGCATCGCCCAATCGAGAACGCTAAGGTCTACATTTTCACGCAACCATACCTTTTGCAGCAGCTCGACGGAAAGCGGCCCAAGTCGGCATTGCCCGAACACAACCAGGTGAGTAAGCCAACCAGGAAGGTGCCGCAGGTTCAATGTTTCCACATCGGCGATGCCGATTAGGAGAAGGAAAGCCTGGACCGCGGTATCCCTTGGCGGCTCTTCCGCGTAGAGACGGGAAGCCAAATCGCCCATCTGGAGGGCCCAGCCTTCGTCGAAATATCCGCTCTCTGACGAAACGGCAAAACGAGCCCATCGCGCAACGACCGCACGGGCCGGCTCCGAGGAACCCACCTCAATCCCATCCACAAGCAGTGCGTAGAGACGGTTTCGTGGATCCCGATAGAGGTCGAACAGTTCGGCAGAGGAAGCTACCGTATCGTCGATTGGCGTCCGCTCCCAGAAGTCAAACAGGGCGCCAAAAATCGCATCCGTCGTACGCTTAGGAAGAGGTGCCGCATTGAGAATCCTCAGGCTCAGCGAGACATACTTGCTGGCCGTAGCCTTTCCGAGAGAGCGGGTCTTTTCCAAAAGACCCGCGACGATGGCTTCAGCGCCCCTGTCATGCTTTTCGTCCGCGCACTGAATGATCACGTCAGCCAGCACCGAGCTCGAATCCCGCTCGTATGCCTTCACTACCTCTTCGACCAGGAGATCCATCGAAGCAGCCCTACGTACGATTTCCTCTGCGGAGAAGTACTCCATAAACGTGCGGTGCGTGAAACCGAACAGCCGCTCCCCACGATCCGTCGTTCCTTGCGAAGTCAGCAGCCAAGCCCTGTCCGCACAGAAATCGAGAAACGCTTGAGCCCGGCGAGAACCTTCTTCCTGCTCCACAGATCCGGTGTCCGTGAAGAAATTGGTGATCACCTTCCGCAGCTGCCCCTCCTCGACTCCACCTTGAGCCGACTGGCTTCGGTAAAAGAAGTAGGCAAGGTCCTGCATGAGGCGAGTTCCGTACTGCCGGTGGTCCATGGGCTGCTCGATCTGCCTCATGGAGTCCCATCGCTGAAATAGCAGATCGGCGCAGGACTTGTAAACTTCTCGCCTATTTCGAGGAATATAGCCCCGGGCACGGTATAGCGCACACAGCAGCGAAAGCATGAGCGGATTAGCGCACACGTCGTGAATATTCTGCGATTCACGCAGAAATGAATCCCGCTCCGCGTCGCTTCTCTCAGTCGCGGCGAACCATTTCTGCACATACTCAGTAACTTGCTCGTCGTTGAAGTCATCGAGTTCATACAGAGTGAACTCACTCGCCCGCAGGGGAGCCTTTTGATAGCCCACACGGCGAGCCGTGACCAGAATAGGCGCCAGCGGGTACCGGATCGCGAATTGCTCGATGGCTTTAACGAAAGCCGTCCGCCTGCCGATATCGATAATCTCATCGATGCCGTCGAAAACCACCAAAGCTCGCCCCAGAGTCAGGACGTCGCCGAGGGTTGAATTCTCAATCTCAAGCTGCAGGTTTTCACGCAGCGATCGAGTAATCGCGTCGAGGATATACTTACTTGAATCCGCAGCCGCAAATTCTCTGCATTGAACCAGAAGAGGGGCGAAGTCGCTCCCGTCTGTCGAGGTCGACGAGCTCACCTTGTGAATCAAGTGCTGGATCATGGTGCTCTTGCCAACGCCCGGGTTACCGATTACGACGCAGCGAGGTCGGTTGAGCGGCCTCGCCAAGAACTCATCCGTGCGCAGTTCACTGGAGTTATGCCTACGCAGGCTTCGCGTAACATAGAGAACCCCGCTATCAAAGCGGAAGGATTCCTGGGTGTGGCCGAGCGTATGAGCTAGATTAACCTCTGAGTAGTAGCCGGCAGAGGCTGTGCGGATGTCATAGAGACTGTGTCGCGCAGCCTCAAACCGCCGCCGATCGCCTGCAATATCCGCCAGTTCCCTAAAGGCTACGTTTGCCGGCTGCATCCGACCCTCGATTAGCGAGGTAGTGCCCACGTACGACGACAGACGTTTTTGCTCGTCTGCCGTCACGAACGAAGACAGCTGATCGAGCGGAAAGACTTGCTCAAGAGATTCCGTCAGTAGCACCCACAGCACACCGGCAAGATCTGACCAGTTGTAGTTTCGTTCACTGCAATGAATTCCGACCAGCGAACAGAAGGCGTCTTCGAACCCCTCAGTGACTGCCGAAAATGCCCCCTCTACCCTGCTGCCAAACTTTCCGATCAGGAGAAATTGGGTCAGGGCTACGCATTCAGGCGACTCCATGAACTCAACGATCTGAGCTACCTGATCCTGCGTGAGAATCGTTGCCGTCTCACCGCTGGCGGGGTCCTTGAGGATGAGGCCGCCTCTATGGTCCACCTCCTCATCCCATTCCGGGAAAGTTGAGGGAACTTTAGAGGGCTCGTTGGTCGCTGCACCTCCCGTGAGCGACTTGAACGATTTCTGCACCACACCGCCGGCAAGTCGCCCGGCGAGCCCGGCCAGCATCGGTTCCATGACTTCTCCTGTGCGCAGCACCGAAAAGTCTGACACTAGCTCCCCCGGCCTGGACACCAGCGAGGAATCAATAAATACACCTTTTGCGAAATCTGTCTTGTCTGTTGCGTTTTACGCTCAAGGTGGAGTTAGCTGCAGGTTCGAGTGCTGCCGGGCACTCTCCACGTCCCACCCCGAGCCCTCCCCCGCGGAGGGCTTTCGTGCAGGTCAGGGGCACTTGAGTGGTGGAGGTGGGCGGGGTGGGGGGCTGGACTGAGCTGCGGTCGGCTGGCGCTCATGGCGCGGGCCGTTTCCGCGTTCTCGGAGGGCTTCGGAAGCAGACGAGACCGGCCATGGCTCCGGTGTGCCCTGGCGTGGGAGCGGGGTGGTGCGGGAGGGTGGGTGGGTGACGGGCGGAGACGGGGAGCGGGCGCGGTCGTTCGGGTCGGCTGCCGGGCGGTACGGGGAGTACCGGCCGTCGTATCCCGAGGCGCTGGTGGATGTCCTGGAGGAGACCTCCGGGGTGACGGTCAGCGGGGCGCGGGTGGCCGATGTGGGGGCCGGGACCGGGATTGCCACCGGCCTGTTGTACGAGCGCGGGGCGCGGGTGGTCGGGGTCGAGCCGGGGGCGGGGATGGCCGCGGAGTTCCGGCGGCGTCACCCTCACGTTCCGCTCGTACGGGGGGACGGGAACCGGCTGCCGTTCGCGTCCGGGTCCCTTGACCTCCTTACGTACGCGCAGTCCTGGCACTGGACCGATCCGGCCAGGTCCGGGCCCGAAGCCCTGCGCGTGCTGCGGCCCGGCGGGGCGCTGGCCGTCTGGTCGAACGACCCGGACGTCGCCGTCGAGTGGATCGCCGGCCAGCAGGCGCGGATCGAGGAGAGGTTCGGCCCCGGCTGGTACGTCAACGAACACCCCGGGTCGCAGGACGGCTTGGAGTTCACCACCCGGCTGTTGCACTGGTCCCGCCGGATCCCCGTCGACGTCCACCTCGCCAAGCTGGGGACGCATTCGCTCTTCCTGATCGGACGGCCCGGGACCGATGCGTTCCTGGCCGAGGAGAGGGAGCACCTGCTCCGGCTGTTCCCCGAGGGGTCGGTTCCCGAGCATTACGTCGTCGACCTGCGGGTTGCGCGCGTGGGTCAGCCGAAGCGGCCCTGGACGTAGTCCGACGTGCGGGGGTCCGCCGGGGTGGAGAACATCGCGTCGGTGGCGCCGTGTTCGACGATGTGGCCCGGGGTGCCCTGTTCCGCGAGGAAGAAGGCGCACTGGTCGGAGACGCGGGCCGCCTGCTGCATGTTGTGCGTGACGATCACGATGGTGACCTCCTCGGCCGGCTCCCGGATGGGCGCGCCGCCCGGCTGGCGGAGGCGGTCCCGGACTTCCGCCACAGGCCCGCCGTCACGTTGTCGTACACCGACACCGCCGGGAACGGGTTCGGCTTCTGGAAGGTCATGCCGATCCGACGGCAGGCGTCGGTCAGGCGGCGGCCGCGGGCGTGATGTCCTCGCCGTCCAGGAGGACTTCCCCGGCCAGTTCGGCGCCCGGGATCAGCTCGTGCATGCGGTTCAGGATGTGCAGGAACGTGGACTTGCCGCAGCCCGAGGGGCCGATCAGCGCCGCACCCGGCCGCCGAGCCGGGCCGAGATGCCCCGGGCGTCCGGGAAGGAACATCCCGCGGACGCGGACACGGCGGGGAGTTCGATGGTCTGGGACATCAGGGCCTCGCAGAAACGGAGAATGTGTGAACGCGAGAAGGGGGCGCACGAGGGAGCGCAGAACGCGGCCGGTCCCGCCCGACGGGGGTGCGGGCGGGACCGGGGATCAAGGGGGGACTGGGTTGATCACGGGACGGCTCAGGCGGCGGGCGCGTCCTGCGGCGCGTCCTGCGGGGAGACGCCGAAGGCCTTGACGGCCTGGTAGTAGGTCCACGCGGTGCTGTCGCAGGAGCCCTTCTTCACACCCGAGTACGCCGAGCAGACCCGCTTCAGGTCCGCGTAGAGGGCGTCGTCCAACCGGGACTTGTTGGCTGAAAATGCACCTGCGGCCTTGTAGTTGCGGTAGCCGAAGTCGTGGCGGGCGCAGGACGTCTGGAACGGGAACCCGAACGGGTTGTCGGGCGAGGTCGAGCAGTAGTCCGTCGACCAGTCGAAGCCGTACGCCGCCCACTTGCCCTGGTCGCCGCGTGCTGCGACCCAGGCGTTGTAGCTGGCGGCGCTGGTCTGCGTCCAGGTGCCGAGGACCTGCGGTTTGTCGGCCGGGGCCGCAGACGCGGGGGTCGCGACGACGAGTACGGCGGCGGCGGCCACCGAAGCGAGGAGCGGAGCGGAACGACGGCGCATGGCATTCCTCCGGGACGGGGGTGGGGGGCCGCCCGGGGTAACCCCCGGTACGGCGTCGGGTTCCACCCTCGGGGCACGTCCTATCGCCGCCCCTCAACGCCGCTATAACGCCGCTCGCCCGGCCGGGGTATCGGGATGACGAAGGGTCAGGGGCGGGTCCCGGCTCGGTCCTGGCCCTGTCCCGCAGGAGGCGCCGCTGACCGGGGCAACTCTCAGGTAGGACGCGGTGTCAGACTTTCGGCACACATCAGGTTCGTCCTGGAGAGGGACGCGCGCGGGAGCACCGCGGCCGAGACTGGATCACATGAACCGCCGTCCCCTCGTCATCGCCGCCGCAACTGTGGGAGTCGTCGCCACCGCCGCCCTCGCGCTGCCCAATCTCCCGCCCAACCCGTTGACCGACTCCATCAACGACCAGGTCTTCAAGGAGAAGAGCAAGCACTTCGCGACCGTTGCCGACGCACCCACCCGCGGCGAGAAGGCCTTCGCGCTGCCGTCCTGGGTGCCCAAGGACGCCACCGACATACGCATACGCGTGCGCAGCGCCGGCGAGGCCCGGCTGATCCGCTTCACGCTCGGAGCGACCCCGCTGGACGGCCCGCAGTGCTCCGCGGGCACGCCGAAGGACCAGGGCGGGCGGAAGCTGAGCGCCAAGTGGTGGCCGCACGGCACCCGGGCCGAGGAGCGGCCCGAGTGCCGGGACTTCTACCAGTACCAGGTCGCGGTGCGCGGCAAGCGGGTCTACGCCTGGACCGACGGGACCCCCTCGCCGGGGGCGCAGACGCAGGACGGCACCCCAGCGACGGCCCACGCACGCAGCCGCGGCTAGTCGCCGCCAAGCGCGGCTAGTCCTGGCCCCGGTTGCGGTCCTGGTCGCGGGCGAGTGCGGCCACGGTGGCCCGGGCGAAGGCTTCCGGGTTGTCGAGCATGATGTTGTGCCCGCAGTCCGCAACGGGGACCACGGACACCCCGGCAGCCTCCAGGGCCTCGGCCCCGGCGAGGGGGCCGTCGGCCGCGGGCAGCAGGTAGGTGCGCGGGATCTCGAGCTCCAGCAGCAGCTCGCGCATGGTCGGCGTCGTGCCGGCCGCGAGGTGTACGGCGGTGCGGTGCAGGGCCCTGCGGTCCGCCAGGCGCATGGTGGACCACCAGTGCGCGCCGATCCGGTCGCGCACCTCGGCCCAGCCGCCGGCCAGGAACTCCTCCTCGGTGTAGGAGGCGATCCCGCTGCTGCCGGCGGTGCGCGGGACGACCGGCACCGGGTCCAGGTTGGCGTCGACGAGCACCAGCCGGGAGACGAGGCGGGGGTGCCGGTGGGCGAGCACGATGGCCACGGCGCCGCCCATGCTGTGGGCGATCAGCTCGACGCCGGTCGCACCGGCCGCGTCCAAGGCGGCGGCCAGGGTGTCGGCATGCGCCTCGAGGGTGTACGGGAAGTCCTCGGGCCTGTCGCTGTGCCCGTGCCCCAGCAGGTCGACCAGCAGCGAGCGGCGGCCCGCGAGAAGGGGGTGCACGGCGCTCGCGGCGAAGTAGGCGGGCGAGGTCGATCCCAGCCCGTGCACGTACACCCGCGCAGGCTCCTCCCCGGGCAGCTCGACCCAGCGGATCCGGTCATCTTCCGGTGTGACGGCGGCACTTCGCATCAGGAGCTCCTTTGATCTGCTGATCAACCGATCGGCGGGGGGACGAGACTAACCAGGGCCGCCTCGAACGTCTGGTCTACCCTCGTCGGGTGAGTACGTACGTGAACCGCCTCGGCGAGGACCCACCGCGGACCGGCGACGTCCCGACGGGGACGGCCGTGGCGGTGTGGTCCCTGGACACCACCCTCGACGTGGTCGGCGGCCACCGGGTCGACCAGGCCCGGGCGATGCTGGACGCGAGCGAACGGGCCCGGGCCGAGCGGCTGGTGCGGGCCGAGGACCGGCACCGGTACCTCGCCTCCCACGTGGGGCTGCGGGTGCTGCTCGGCGGCTATCTCGGGCTGGCCCCGCGGGACGTCACCCTGGTCCGGGAGGACTGCCCGTGCTGCGACGGGCCGCACGGGCGGCCGGCGGTGGCGGGGGGCGCGGTGCAGTTCTCGCTCTCGCACAGCGACGCCCTGGCGTACCTCGCGTTCGCGGGGGTGCCGGTCGGGATCGACGTGGAGGCGACCCCGAGCGCGGAGGCGGTGGCGGACGTCCTGACCAGCCTGCATCCGGCGGAGACCGCTGAGCTCTGCGCGCTGCCCGCGGCGCAGCAGCCGGAGGCGCTGGCCCGCCTGTGGTCGCGCAAGGAGGCCTACTTCAAGGGCACGGGCACCGGCCTGGCCGCGGGTCTGGCCGACCCGTACGTCGGCACGGGCCCCGACCCGGCGCCCGTCCCCGGCTGGCGCGTGACGGACCTCCCGGCCCCGCCGTCCTACGCGGCGGCCCTCGCCGTGCGCACCTGACCCGCCACCCGGCCCCGGCCCCGGGCCCGCGGACTCGGCCCGACGGCGCAGTACCCGGCGGCCGGCGCTTCGTACGCCGGTCCGAGCGCCCTGCACACCGCCTCCGGAGCCGTTCGCCACGCCGTGGGGAAATCAAGGTCTCCGCTCGTCATGCGCCCATTATCGTGACCGCCATGGACATCCGCCCCGCCCGTACCGTCGCCGAACTCCAGGCCGCGGAGGGGCTCTTCGACGGCCCCGCCCGACTCGACTGGTCCGAGCGCTTCCTCTCCGCGCCGGGCCACCTGATGCTCATCGCCTACGTCGACGACATCCCCGCCGGCATGGTCTCCGGGGTCGAGATGAGCCACCCCGACAAGGGCACCGAGATGTGCCTGTACGAGCTCTCCGTCGACGAGGGCTACCGGCGCCGCGGCATCGGCCGCGCCCTGACCGAGGCCCTCGCCGACGAGGCCAAGGCGCGCGGCTGCTACGGCATGTGGGTGGGAGTCGACACCGACAACGAGGCCGCCCTCGCCACGTACGCCTCCGCCGGCTCCCGCGACGAGGGCGTCTTCGCCATGCGCGGCTGGCCCCTCGCCGGCTAGCGACGACGCAGCGCTGGGCGGTGGTTGCGGAGCCGCCCGCCACGCCGCGGCCGGAGGAGAGAGCCGGGGCCGGGCCTGCCGCCGCCGGGCGTCCGGCGGGCCGCACCGGGCGCTGATCCGCCGGACACCGCCTCATCCGTCCGGCGGCGTGTCGTGCGCCCACTCGGCGCACCCTCCGCGCGCCCGGCCCGCGCCTCACCGAGCATCGGCCGCATGACCGCACTCACCGCGCTGCTCCCGGCCGCCGCCCTGCTGGCGGCGGCCACCGCCCTGCCGCCGCACCCCGCACCCGCCGCCGCCGACCGCGCCGAAACCGCCACCGCCCCGTACGTCGTGGTCCTCAAGGACACCGCCTCCCGCGCCCCGACCCGCGCCCTGGCCGCCGAGGCCGCGGGCGCCGGGGACCAGGTGGGCGCCGTCTACGACACCGTCCTCAGCGGCTTCGCCGTCCGCACCACCGCCGCCCGCGCCGCCGCCCTCGCCGCCGACCCCCGGGTGGCCTCGGTGGAGCCGGACGCCGAGTTCCGGATCAGCGACGCGCAGAACCCGGCGCCGTGGCCGCTGGACCGGATCGACCAGCGCGATCTCCCGCTCGACGGCTCGTACACGTACGCGACCACCGCGCAGGGCGTCACCGCGTACGTCGTGGACACCGGCATCAACACCGGCCACCAGGAGTTCGGGGGCCGGGCCCGGGTCGGCTACAACGGGGTGTTCCTGGAGACCTCCAGCGACTGCAACGGCCACGGCACGCATGTCGCGGGCACTCTCGGCGGGGCGACGTACGGGGTCGCGAAGGGGGTCTCCCTCGTCGGCGTCAAGGTCGCCAACTGCAAGGGGTCCGCGACGCTGACGTCCATCCTGGGCGGCCTGGAGTGGATGGTGAAGGACGCCGCCAAGACCCCCGGCACCCCCGCCGTGGCCAACATGAGCATGGGCGGCACCCGCAGCTACTCCCTGGACGCGGCGGTGACGCGGGCCGTCGCCGCCGGGATCACCTTCACCGTCGCCGCCGGCAACTCCGCCGACAACGCCTGCACCGGCTCCCCCGCCGCCGTCCCCGCGGCCGTCACGGTCGGCGCGGCCGACGCCGCGGACCAGTGGGCCCCGTTCTCCAGCTACGGCGCCTGCGTGGACCTCGCCGCGCCGGGCGTGTCCGTCACCTCGGCCTGGAAGGGCTCGACGACCGCCCTCGCCCGTGCCTCCGGCACCTCCATGGCGGCCCCGCACGCGGCGGGCGTCGCCGCGCTGATCCTCGCGGACGGCCTCGCCGCGGGCGGTACGGCGAAGACCCCCGCCGAGGTCTCCCGCGCGCTGGTGCAGGGGGCCGTGGCGGACCGCCTCACCGGGGTCCCGGCCGGCACGGCCAACCTGCTGCTCCGCGCCCCGGCGGCCGCAGGCTGACGGGCCCGCGCGGACGGCCCCGGGCCCTCGGCCCGGCCCGGCCCGGCGGCGTGGGGCGGCAGGTCCGCCCGCCGCCACGGGCCTCCGGCCGGATCACCGACGGCCAGGCCGCACCCAGGCCGCACCCAGGCCGGCAGCCAGGCCGGCGCCCAGGTCCCGGCGCCCAGGTCAGCCCCCTGCCCGCACCCCACTCATCCCACCCGCACCGCACCCCCGAGGACCCGGCCTGATGGGACATCAATTTCTGTGTGCTTCGGGCGAAAGCAAGTCATTGACTTCTCATCACCGCGACGCGTCAATGTCGGCCACCGCACCGGCTCGGCCTCCCCCACACAGCGGGTGGGGGGAGGGGTTCGTCTGACGAAGGAGTCGCGACCCAGTGAGTACAACGTTCCGACGAAGAATTCTGGCCGGGGCGGGCGCCCTGTCCCTCGCGCTGACGGGCGGCGTGGTGGGCCTGACCGGTACCGCCCAGGCGGCGACCGTGACCACCCCCGTCTTCGAGAACTGCGACGCCCCGGCTCCGCAGCCGGACGGTTCGGGCAACCAGAACTACACGGTCACGGTGCCCGGCACGGCCAAGGCCGGCGACGTCGTACCGATCACGATCGATCCGGGTGCGAGCCCGCTGATCCCCGGCTTCTCCGTCACCACGGTGAACACCACCAAGATCACCCTCAAGGTGGGGACGACCACCCAGGTGGTCACCAGCCCGCCCGAGACCGTCAGCGTCGTCGCCGGCACCCCGCTCGACCCGAAGGCCTTCTCCGGAACGATCAAGATCCCGGACGGCACCGAGGGCACCGCGGTCGACATCAAGCTCGACCTGGCGGTCACCGACGCCGACCTCAGCGGCTCGGTGTTCACCACGACCTGCACCCCGGCGCCCCGGCCCAGCGCCACGCTCGGCTCGGTCGCCGTCGAGGCCCTGCCCAAGGACCCGGTCACCACCAAGCTGACGCCCAACAGCGGCAAGGCCGGCACGGCCGTCGTCGTCAGCGGCGCCAACTTCGCGGCCGGGCCGGTCACCTGCTCCGCCCTCCTCGCGGGCGCGGCCACCGGTGACACCGGCACCGGTACGGCGGACGCGACCGGCGCCGCCACCTGCAACATCACCGTCACCAAGAAGGCCGACGCCCTCAAGATCGACGGCTCGGTCACCCCGTACAAGTCCTTCGTGTACCTGGAGGACCAGGCGGGCGTGAAGAACCCGGTCGACATCGAGGTCCTCCCCGGCCCGCTGGCGCTCGGTCCCAAGGACGGCCAGCCGGCCGTCGCCTTCCCCTCGGTCACCATCAACGGCAAGGCCCAGTCGGTGGTCGGCGTGTTCAACGCCGCGACCGTCCAGGACTTCCGCGGCGGCACGCTCGGCTGGGACGTGACGGCGACCCGTACGCCGTTCCTGAACCAGACGACCGGCCACTCGATGGCGAAGGCGCAGATCGGCATCCAGCCGTCCTGCACCGTGACCAACCCGGACAGCCCGAGCACCTGCACCGCGGGCACGCCCGGAGCGATCTCCGAGACCCCGATGAAGGTGGCCTCGCAGGCCGCCGGCGGGGACGAGCTGACCGGTGGTGAGTTCGCCGTCGGCGGCGCCGGGATGATCCAGCTCCCGCCGTTCATGTTCGCCGACACCTACCAGACGGTCGTCACCTTCTCGATCGCCTGACCCGGCAGGAGCAGTGCACCCAGGGTGGTGGGGGGGGGGGGGCCGCCCCCCCCCCCCGCCGGGCCCCCCCCCCCCCCCCCCCCCCCCCCCCCCGGGCACCCCCCCCGCCCCCCCCCCGGCCCGGGTGGGTAGGGG
>NZ_JBIARX010000001.1:920613-1050069 GCF_042890265.1 Streptomyces sp. NPDC002209
TGGCGGGGGGGGGGGGGGGGTTTTCCCAGCCCCCGCGTTATTTTTTCGCGACACCCACCCCGAGGGTGTCAACTTTCACTAGCCCCCCCCGGGGGGGGGCCCGGGCCCCCGGGGGGGGGGGGGGGGGGGCCCCCCACCACCCCTTCGCCTTCCGCCCCACCTCCGCCTCCCCGCGCCGACTGGAGAACCGCCCATGCGCCCCCGCGTCCCTGTTTCGTACGGTCTGCTCCCCGCCCTGTTGCTGCTGGTCGCGGGCCTGCTCCTGCCCGCGACGACGGCGACGGCCGCGGACAACGGCACCTGGGGGGTGTTCCCGACGCCCCCGGCCGGCGCCGCGATGACCGACCGCGCGTACTTCTTCCACCAGGGCGCGGCCGGGACCACGGTCAGCGACAGCGTGACGGTCCTGAACTCCTCCGACAAGGAGCTGACCTTCCAGATCTTCGCCACCGACGCGGTCAACACCCCGGCCGGCGGCGCCTTCGCGCTGCTGCCCGTGGACCGGAAGCCCAAGGACGTGGGCGCCTGGATAGCCCTGCCGCCCGAGACGGCGACCACGGTGACCGTGCCGCCCAAGGGCCGCAAGGACGTCCCGTTCACGGTGAAGGTCCCCGAGGACGCGACGCCCGGGGACCACGTCGGCGGGATCGTCGCCCTCAACACCGCGGTGGAGGGCATCCGGCAGGAGGGCAAGGTCCAGGTCGGGGTGAAGCGGCAGGTCGGCTCGCGGCTGTACTTCCGGGTGCCGGGGCCGGTGACGCCGGGGCTGAGCGTGGAGGACGTGAAGGTCAGCCGGTCCGCGCCGCTGCTGCCGTGGGTCGAGAAGGCCCGCGCCACGGTCTCGTACACGCTGGTCAACCGGGGCAACGTGGTCATCGAGCCCAAGGTGGCGGTGTCCGCCGAGGGGCTGTTCGGCCGTACGGTGCTCGACCGGCCGGCTCGCGAGCTGAAGCTGGCGCTGCTGCCCGGCCAGCGGATCGAGCTGACCGAACCGTGGGCGGACGCACCGCAGTCGGACTGGGTCACCGTACGGATCTCGGCCGGGGCGAGCGCCCATCCGGACCTCACCTCGGCGTCCGAGGCGGAGTTCGTGGCCGTACCGTGGCCGGCCCTCGGCGCGCTGCTGGTGCTGGCGGGCGCGGCGCTCACCCTGCTGGTCCTGCGGCGCCGCCGCGGCCGGTCCGCGGAGGGCGCCGAACGGGACGAACCCGCGGCGGACTTGGCGGGGACCCGCTGACCGGCGGGGGCGTGGGCGCCCCCGCCCCGCGAGCGGGCACCGGGAACGGGCACGGGGAACGGAGCGCGCCCCCCGCGTGAGGGTTGCGGGGGGCGCGCCGGTCGTGCGGTCCTACGGGTCAGTGGTTGCGGGGGAAGCCCAGGTCCACGCCCGACGGGGCCTCGGACGGGTCCGGCCAGCGGGTCGTGACGACCTTGCCGCGGGTGTAGAAGTGGATGCCGTCGTTGCCGTAGATGTGGTGGTCGCCGAAGAGCGAGTCCTTCCAGCCTCCGAAGGAGTGGTAGCCCACCGGCACCGGGATCGGGACGTTGACGCCGACCATGCCGGCCTCGATCTCCAGCTGGAAGCGGCGCGCGGCGCCGCCGTCGCGGGTGAAGATCGCGGTGCCGTTGCCGAACGGCGAGGCGTTGATGAGGGCCACGCCCTCCTCGTAGGTCTCGGCGCGCAGCACGCACAGCACCGGGCCGAAGATCTCGTCGCGGTAGGCGTCGGAGTCGGTCCTGACGTTGTCCAGGAGCGACAGGCCGATCCAGTGGCCGTTCTCGAAGCCTCCGACCGTGTAGCCCGTACCGTCCAGGACCACGTCGGCGCCCTGGTCGGCCGCGCCCTTCACGTACGAGGCGACCTTGTCGCGGTGGGCGGCGGTGATCAGCGGGCCCATCTCGGAGGTCGGGTCGTTGCCCGGGCCGATCTTGATCTTCTCGGCGCGCTCGCGGATCTTCTCGACCAGCTCGTCGCCGATGGAGCCGACCGCGACGACCGCCGAGATCGCCATGCAGCGCTCGCCCGCAGAGCCGTACGCGGCCGAGACCGCCGCGTCGGCGGCCGCGTCCAGGTCGGCGTCCGGCAGCACCAGCATGTGGTTCTTGGCGCCGCCCAGGGCCTGGACCCGCTTGCCGTTCGCGGAGGCGGTCGTGTGGATGTGGCGGGCGATCGGCGTGGAGCCGACGAAGGAGACGGCGGCGATGCCCGGGTGGGCGAGCAGCGCGTCGACGGCGACCTTGTCGCCGTGGACGACGTTGAGCACACCGTCCGGCAGGCCGGCCTCGGACGCCAGCTCGGCCAGCTTGTTGGCGGCCGACGGGTCCTTCTCGCTCGGCTTGAGGATGAAGGTGTTTCCGCAGGCCACGGCCAGCGGGAACATCCACATCGGCACCATCGCCGGGAAGTTGAACGGGGTGATGCCCGCGACCACGCCGAGCGGCTGGCGGATGGCGGCGACGTCGACCCGGTTGGAGACGGAGGTCGACAGCTCGCCCTTGAGCTGGGTGGTGATCCCGCAGGCCAGCTCGACGATCTCCAGGCCGCGCGCGACCTCGCCGAGCGCGTCCGAGTGCACCTTGCCGTGCTCGGCGGTGATCAGCTCGGCGATGGCGTCGCGGTTGGCGTCCAGCAGCGCGCGGTAGGCGAACAGCACCTTGGTGCGGGCGGCCAGCGAGGACTGGCCCCAGCTCTGGTAGGCCTCCTGGGCGACCCGTACGGCCGCGTCGACCTCGTCGGCGGAGGCGAGCGCGACCTGCGTGGTGACCTCGCCGGTGGCCGGGTCGGTGACCGGGCCGTAGTTGCCCGACGCGCCCTCGACGGTCTTGCCACCGATCCAGTGGTTGACGGTCTTCATTGCCTTGCTCCTTCACAGATGGCGACGTCGCTGCGCGGCTTGCCGGTCGTACTCTTCGCGGGCCGCGTTCGCGGACGCACGGGTCGCGGTCTCGGCCACAGGAACATCCCACCACGCCTGCGCCGGGGGCGGGCCCGACACAGTGTCGGGTGTTCGGGTCTGTGCGTAGACACATGTGGGACGGTCCGCCTCACGCGCTTCGGCGAGGGCTTTCCGCAGGTCACCGATGGTGCGGGTGCGGATCACGGCCATCCCGAGGGAGGCTGCGTTGGCCGCGAGGTCCACCGGCAGGGGCGCTGCGGTGTACGAACCGTCGTCCGCCCGGAAGCGGTACGCCGTCCCGAAGCCCTCCCCGCCCACGGCCCCGGAGAGGCCGCCGATGGAGGCGTAGCCGTGGTTGTCGAGGATCACCACCTTGATCGGGATGCCCTCCTGCACGGCCGTGACGATCTCGGTCGGGTTCATCAGGTACGTCCCGTCGCCGACCAGCGCCCACACCGGGCGGCCGGGGGCGGCGAGCGCGGTGCCGATCGCCGCCGGGATCTCGTAGCCCATGCAGGAGTAGCCGTACTCGACGTGGTACTGGTCGGGCGAGCGCGGGCGCCACAGCTTGTGCAGGTCCCCGGGCAGCGAGCCGGCGGCGTTGATCAGGATGTCGGAGGCGTCGACCACCGAGTCGAGCAGCCCGAGCACCTGGGCCTGCGTCGGGGCGGCGTCCTCGTCGGGGGCCGCGTAGGCACGCTCGACCAGCTGCTCCCAGCTGCGTTTCTTCTCTTTGTACGCCGTCTCGTACGCGGGGTCCACGCGGTACCCGGCAGCCGCGTCCCGGAGGTCTTCCAGGCCCACCCGCGCATCGCAGACCAGCGGCCGGGCGGCGAGCTTGTGGGCGTCGTACGGGTCGAGGTTGAGTCCGAGGAAGCGGACGGCGGGATTCTGGAACAGGGTCGCCGAGGCGGTGGTGAAGTCGGTGAGCCGGGTCCCGGCGGCGATGACCAGGTCGGCGCCGCGCGCCAGCTCGTCGGCGGTGGCCGTCCCGGTGTGCCCGATGCCGCCGACATCGGCGGGGTGGTCGTACGGGAGCGCCCCCTTGCCCGCCTGCGTGGAGGCGACCGGGATCCCGGTCGCCTCGGCGAACTCCGCCAGCGCGGCCTGGGCGGCGCTGTGCCGGATCCCGCCGCCGGCGACGATCAGCGGGCGCGCGGAGCCCCGTACGGCGGCGGCGGCCCGGGCGAGCTCGTCCCGGTCGGGCCGTGGTCTGCGGACGCCCCACACGCGCTCGGCGAAGAACTCGGGCGGCCACTCGTAGGCCTCGGCCTGGACGTCCTGCGGCAGCGCCAGGGTCACCGCGCCGGTCTGGACGGGGTCGGTGAGCACCCGCACGGCCTGGAGGGCGGCCGGGATCAGGGCCTCGGGGCGGGTGATCCGGTCGAAGTGGCGGGAGACGGGCCGCAGGGTGTCGTTGACGGAGAGGTCGCCCGCGTACGGCACCTCGAGCTGCTGCAGCACGGGATCGGCGGGCCGGGTGGCGAAGGTGTCGCCGGGCAGGAGGAGGACGGGGATCCGGTTGATGGTGGCGAGGGCGGCCCCGGTGACGAGGTTGGTGGCGCCGGGCCCGATGGAGGTGGTGACGGCGTGGGCCGAGAGCCGCCCGCACTGGCGGGCGTACCCGACGGCGGCGTGCACCATGGCCTGCTCGTTGCGCCCCTGGAGGAAGGGCATCTCGCGCGGGCCGCTCTCGAGGAGGGCCTGACCGATGCCGGCGACGTTCCCGTGCCCGAAGATCCCCCAGGTGGCGGCGATCAGCCGGTGCCGGCGGCCGTCGCGCTCGGTGTACTGGCGCGCGAGGAAGCGGACGAGGGCCTGCGCGACGGTGAGCCTCATCGGGTCTCGTCCTCCGCTCGGTGGAAGGGCAGCCGGGGGTCGGTGTCCTGGCCGGGCCAGGTGTCCCGGATCCAGGCGTGGTCGGGGTGGTCCCGGATCAGCCACTCCCGGGGCGGTCCCGGGGGCCCGGCCATGACGTTGAGGTAGTACATGTCGTGCCCGGGCGCGGCGATGGACGGCCCGTGCCAGCCGTCCGGGATGAGCACCGCGTCGCCGGTCCTCACCTCCGTGAGGATGTCGGTCTTCCCCGCCGCGGAGGGGGTGACACGCTGGTAGCCGAGCCCGGGGGTGTCCCCGTGCGGGGCGATCTCGAAGTAGTAGATCTCCTCGAGGCGGGACTCGTGGCCGGGGTGGAACTCGTCGTGCTTGTGGGGCGGGTACGAGGACCAGTTCCCGCCGGGGGTGAGGACCTCGACGGCGATGAGCCGGTCGCATTCGAAGACTCCGGCGGCGGCGAAGTTGTTGACCTGCCGGGAGCAGTGGGCCGCGCCGCGCAGCTCGACGGGGACATCCCGGGCGGGCCCGTACCGGGCGGGCAGGATCTGCTCGCACCGCGCCCCGACCAGCGCGAACCGCCCTCCGGACGGGGACCCGATCTCCGCCTCCCCGTCCCGGGGCAGGTACGCGAAGTCGCTCGGCCCGCTGAACACGCTCTCGCGGCCGCGGAGTTCGAACACCGTGACGGACGGCTCGCCGGGTGGCCCTCCGGGTGTTCCCGGCGGGGCCGCCGGGACGGGCTCCGCGCAGCGGATCGTGCAGCCGCCGGCCAGCGGGAGGACGATCCACTCGTGGTCCCCGCACGCGTGCGCATACGTCTCGCCGGGTGCAAGCTCCAGCACCCGCAGCGCGGTGAACTCCATCGCATGGGACGCGGTCACCGTCACGGCTCCAGCACCTCCTCCACTTCCTTCGCGTACGGCATCGCCGCCGAGCACGCCAGCCGCGACGCAACGATCGCCCCCGCCGCATTGGCGAAGCGGAGCACCCGCTCCAGGTCCCAGCCCGCCAGCAGCCCGTGGCACAGCGCCCCGCCGAACGCGTCCCCCGCGCCCAGCCCGTTCACCACCTCAACCTGCACCGGCGCCGCCTCCACCACCGTTCCGTCCCGCCGCATCGCCAGTACCCCGTCCGGCCCCCGTTTCACCACCGCCAGTTCCACCCCGGCCGCGAGCAGCGCCCGCGCCGCCGCCCGCGGTTCGTGTTCGCCGGTCGCGATCGCGCACTCCTGTGCGTTGCCGACCGCCACCGTGGCGAGGCCCAGCGCCTGCGCGTACGCGTCGTGCGGCTCGTCCTCCCACAGCATCGGCCTCCAGTCGAGGTCGAAGACCGTGATCCCGGACTTCGCGCGGGCCTCCAGCGCGGCCAGGGTGGCCGAGCGGCTCGGCTGCACGCTCAGGCCGGTCCCCGTCATCCAGAACACCCGTGCGGCGCGTACCGCCGCCAGGTCCAGCTCCCCCGGTTCGATCTCCAGGTCGGGGGCCTTCGGCAGCCGGTAGAAGTAGAGGGGGAAATCGTCCGGCGGGAAGATCTCGCAGAACGTGAGCGGGGTCGGATGGCGCGCTTCCTCCCCCACCCACCGGTCGTCCACCCCGAACCCGCGCAGTTCGGCCCGCAGGTAGGCGCCGAAGGGGTCCGCTCCGGTCTTGGTGATCACCGCCACCCGGCGGCCCAGCCGGGCCGCCGCGACGGCGACGTTGGTGGGCGAGCCGCCCAGGAACTTCCCGAAGGTGTCCGCCTCCGCCAGCGGTACGCCCGTTCTCAGCGGGTAGAGATCCACCCCGATGCGTCCCATCGTGATCAGGTCGAACGCGACATCGTCCGCTGCGGTCACAGGCAGTCCTCCCACTCGTCTCGCACCCTAAGGTGGCCGTCATGACGTCCTCCCCACCCGCGTTGACCCGTATCCGCATCGGTTCGGCTCCGGACTCCTGGGGTGTCTGGTTCCCCGACGATCCGCTGCAGACCCCGTGGGACCGGTTCCTCGACGAGGTCGCCGACTGCGGGTACGAGTGGATCGAGCTCGGCCCGTACGGCTATCTCCCCACCGACCCCGCCCGCCTCGCCGAGGAGACCGCCAAGCGGGGCCTGCGCGTCAGCGCCGGCACCGTCTTCACGGGACTCCATCACGGGCCCGCCGTCTGGGCGGACACCTGGGAGCACGTGTCGCGGATCGCGGCGCTCACGCAGGCCATGGGCGCGCGCCACCTCGTCGTCATTCCCTCGTTCTGGCGGGACGACAAGACGGGCGAGGTGCTGGAGGACCGCACCCTCACGCCCGCGCAATGGCGTGAACTGACCAGGCAGACCGAGCGCCTGGGCCGCGAGGTCCAGGACCGGTACGGGCTGCGGATCGTCGTGCATCCGCATGCGGACACGCACATCGACACCCCGCAGAACGTGGCCCGCTTCCTGGACTCCACCGACCCGGACCTGGTCTCCCTGTGCCTGGACACCGGGCACTACGCCTACTGCGGCGGCGACAGCGTCCAGGCCGTCGAGACCTTCGCCGAGCGGATCGGCTACCTCCACCTCAAGCAGGTCGACCCGCGGATCCTCGCCGAAGTCGTCGCGGAGCAGCTGCCCTTCGGGCCGGCCGTGGCCCGCGGGGTGATGTGCGAGCCGCCGTCGGGGGTGCCCGCACTGGAACCCGTACTCGCGGCCGCCCAGCGGCTCGGCGTGGACCTCTTCGCGATCGTGGAGCAGGACATGTACCCGTGCCCGCCCGACCGGCCGCTGCCGATCGCCCGCCGCACCCGCGCCTACCTGCGCTCCTGCGGCGCCCGCTGACTCCCCGGAGGGAACACGACATGAGCACGCTGGGCATCGCCGTCATCGGGACGGGGAAGATGGGCGCCGACCACGTCCGCCGGTTCGGGCGGACGGTGGGCGGGGCCCGGGTGGTGGCCGTGGCCGACCCGGACGGCGACCGGGTCAAGGCGGTCGCGGCGGGGCTGGACGGCGCGAGCGCGCACACGGATCCGGCGGCCGCGATAGGGGCACCGGGGGTGCAGGCCGTACTGATCGCCTCACCGGGGCCCGCCCACGAGGAGGCGATCCTGCACGCCCTGGAGCGGGAACTGCCGGTGCTGTGCGAGAAGCCGCTGACCCCGGATCCGGCGGGGGCGCTGCGGGTGATGGAGGCCGAGCAGCGGCTGGGCCGGCGCCTGGTGCAGGTGGGGTTCATGCGGCGGTTCGACGCCGAGTACGAGCGGCTCAAGGAGCTGCTGGACGCGGGCGGGATCGGCCGGCCGCTGTTCCTGCACTGCCGGCACCGCAATGCCTCTTCGCCGTCGTTCTTCACCAGCGACATGCTGATCAGCGACTCCGTCGTGCACGAGGTCGACGCGGCGCGCTGGCTGCTCGGGCAGGAGATCACCGCGGTGTCCGTGCTCTCCCCGACGCCCACCTCGGCGGCCCCCGAGGGGCTGCGCGATCCCCGGCTGGTCCTGCTGGAGACCTCGGGCGGGGCGATCGTGGACGTGGAGATCTTCGTCAACTGCGGCTTCGGCTACGAGGTCCGGTGCGAGGCGGTCGGCGAGGCGGGGAGCGCCCAGATCGGCGAGGGGCAGGCGATGGTCGTCCGGTCCGCGGGCCGCAGCTACGGGGAGATCCCCCAGGACTTCACCGTCCGGTTCGCCGACGCGTACGACCGCCAGCTGCGGCGCTGGGTGGCCGCGGCCGCGCAGGGCCGGGTGGCCGGGCCCGACGCCTGGGACGGCTACGCGGCGGCCGCGGTCTGCGCAGCGGGGCTCACGGCCGCGCACGGCGGCGTACGGACCCCGGTGGAGCTGGTGGAACGGCCGGCGCTGTACCGCTGAGCCGCCCTCCCGCCCGCCTGCCGCTGCCGTTCACTGCTCGCCGTTCACTGCTCCCCGCTCACCTCCCATCCGTTGTGCCGCATCCGTCACGGGCATCGCCCCTGTGTCACGGATGTCCGCATCACGCGGGTTTTCCGTCACAGCAACTCGACAGCCCCTCCCGCGCCTTCACCCTCCGTCGTTCTCCGGGCACAACGTGAGTGATCGTCTGTGTCCACGCGTCGGCTCCCCCGACGGCTTCCAGGCCGGCCCCGCGGCGTGGACAAGGAGGTGTCGTGGATGAGCGACCGACAGCTGTGGTCGTACAAGGAGATCGCCGCCCATATCCAGGTCCAGCCGGACACGGTGCGCTCGTACCGCAAGCACGGGCTGCTCCCCGCTCCCGACCACGTGGAAGGCGGAAAGCCCTACTGGTACGCCGACACGATCCGCGCCTGGGTGGCCCGCCGCCCCGGCAACCGGGGCCGCCGCGACTGACGCCCGCGACCCCGGCTGCGAACAGGACCGCCGGGGCCCCGTCCGCAGAGGGGAGCCGCCCCCAGCCGCGGCGGCTCCCCCCTGCCCCTGCCACCGGCTACCGGCTACCGGCTGGCCGCGGGTATCCGGTCCGGCTCCGGCCGCTCCCCCGGCGCCGGCGACAGCGGCCCGGGAGCGGACTCCCCCTCGCTCAGCCCGAACCGCTCGTGCAGCCGCCGCAGCGGGCCCGGCGCCCACCAGGTGGCCTTCCCCGTCAGCTTCATCACCGCCGGGACCAGGAGGCTCCGTACGACCAGCGCGTCCATCAGCACGGCCAGGGCGATCCCGAGCCCCAGCATCTTGGTGTTGGTCACCCGGGAGCTGCCGATGGCCACCATCACCACCGCCAGGATCACGGCCGCCGCGGTGATCAGCCCGCCCGTGCGGACCAGGCCGGTGCGCACCGCCCCCTCGTGGTCCCCGGTCCGCTCGTACTCCTCCTTGATGCGGGATATGAGGAACACCCCGTAGTCCATGGAGAGTCCGAAGGCGATGCAGAACATCAGGACGGGCAGCGTCGTCTCGATGTCCCCGGTGGAGGTGAAGGAGAGCAGTCCGGACAGGTTGCCCTCCTGGAAGACCCACACCACCGCCCCGAACATCGCCGTCAGGCTCAGCGCGTTGAGCAGTACCGCCTGGACCGGTATCAGCACGCTCCCGGTGAGCAGGAAGACCAGCAGCAGCGTGGCCAGGACCACCAGGGCCAGGGCCGCCGGCAGCTTCTGCGCTATCGCCTTCTGGGCGTCGACGAGCACCGCCGCCTGCCCCGTCACCGAGGTGTCGAAGGGGGCGTCCACGGCGCGCACCACGCCGACGAGGTCCTGGGCCCGCTGCCCCACCGCCTCGCCCTCGGTGACCACCGAGAAGTACGCGTACCCCGGCCGGGCCTCGGAGCTCACCGGCCCGGCCACCCGCACCCCGGGCAGGGCGGCCAGCCGGTCCCGGTAGGCGCCCAGGTCCGCGGGACCGGCCGCGCCCTCGGCCAGCACCGTCAGCCCGGCGCCGGGGCTGCCCGGGAAGCCGTCGCGGATCTGCTGCTGGACCAGGTGGGACGCGGCGGTCTCCGGCAGCTGCCGGTCGTCCACGGTGCCGAACTTCACCCCGAGGAAAGGCAGTCCGAGCAGGAGCAGCCCCGCAGTGGTGGCGAGGGCGAACACGGGGGCCCGGCGCATCACCAGCGCGGTCGTCCGCGCCCAGCCCCGGCCGGCCTCGGCATCCGCGGCCGGCGCCCCTTCGGCCGCCCCGGCCCGCCCCCGCCGCCACAGCCGCCGCAGGTCGAGGGAGTTGACCCGCTCCCCGAGCAGCACCAGCGCCGCCGGCAGCAGGATCAGGGCGGCGCCCGCCGCGAGCAGGACCACCGCGACCCCGGCGTAGGCGAAGGAGCGCAGGAAGTACATCGGGAAGAACAGCATGGCCGAGAGCGAGACGGCCACGGTCAGCGCCGAGAACAGCACCGTACGCCCGGCGGTCCGCAGCGTGGCCCCCACGGCTGCCACCGGATCCCGCCCGGCGGCGAGCTCCTCGCGGAACCGCCGCACGATGAACAGGGCGTAGTCGATGGCGAGGCCGAGGCCGAGCGCGGTGGTCAGGTTCTGGGCGAAGACGGAGACGTCGGTGAACTCGGTGAGGCCGCGCAGCACGGCATTGGTGCCGAGGATGGCGACGATGCCCACGCCCAGCGGCAGCAGCGCGGCGACGGCGCTGCCGAAGACGATGACGAGCAGGACGAGGGTCACCGGCAGGGCGATCACCTCGGCGCGCAGCAGGTCCTCCTGGATGGTGGTGGTCACCTCGCGCTGGACGGCGACCGGTCCCCCGAGGGAGACGCGCACCGGCCCGTGCTCGCCCCGGTAGCGCGGGGCGATCCGCTCCAGCACCGCGGCGCGGGTCTTCTCGTCGCCGAGCACCCGGGCGGCGATCAGGGCCTGCCTGCCGTCCTCGGAGCGCAGCGCGGGCAGGTGCGTGCGCCAGTACGAGCCGACTCCGGCCACCCCCTGCTCGGAGGCGAGCTGCGCGGTCAGCCGCTCGGCCTCGGCGGCGACGGCGGGATCGTCCACCCCGGCCGTCCCAGGCGCCGACCCCGCGCCCGCGCCGGCGGCGGCGTCCACCAGCAGGAGCAGGTTGGGCTGGGAGCCGGGGAACTCACGCTCGAGGACCTTGGCGGCGTAGGTGGACCGGGCGTCCGGGTCCTCCCAGCCGCCGCTGCCCATCCGGTCGGCCACGCCGCCGCCCGCGAGGACGGCCAGTGCCGTGACCACGAGGGCGAGCAGCAGCGAGAGTCGCGGCCGGGCCGTGACGATCCGGGTCCACCGTCCGCTCTCCCCTGGCGACGGCGGTTTTTTGACTTCGGACATGACTCGGTGTCCCCTTCACCGTGATTGCCAGGCAACTTAAACTGGCAAACACGAGCAGTCGCTCGCGTTTCCCAAGAATGCGAGCGCCCTCTCGCGTTTGTCAATCACCCACGGGAAGCAAGGGACGTGACATGCCGGAGAGGTCCCGGGCCGAAACCGCCGCAAAGGCCCCGAAGGCCACGAAGAAGGCCGCCGCCCCGCGGCGCCAGGCCCGCGGGGAGCGCCGGATCGCCCAGCTCCTGGCGGCCGCCGCCAGCGTGTTCTGCCGTACCGGATACGCCGCGGCCAGCACCAACGCCATCGCCCGCGAGGCCGAGGTCTCGCCGGGCACGCTCTACCAGTTCTTCCCGAACAAGGAAGCCATCGCCATCGAGCTGGGCGGCCAGCTGCTCCGGCGCGCCCACGAGATGCACGGCCAGGCCTTCCTCCCCGAGAACCTGGACAGGCCCCTGCCCGAGCTGCTCGACGCCGTCCTGGACCCGGTGATCGCCTTCAACTGCGAGAACCCGGCCTTCTGGGCCCTCATGCACGGCTCCGGCATCCCCGGCATCACCCAGGAGCACGAGGAGCTGCACTCCGGGCTGCTGGCGCGGATCCAGGGCGTCCTGGGCAGCTTCTGCCCGGACGGCACGCCCGAGGAGTTCGCCCACGTCTCCAACATGATCCTGGGCATCTTCAAGGCGTCGCTCGACCTGATCCTGGCGAGCGAGGGCGCCGAGCGGGCCGCGTACGTCGCCGAGCTGAAGACCGTGCTGCTGCGCTACCTGGAGCCGATGGTCACGGCCCCCCACCCGCACTGACGCACATCCGGAACCGGACGGAAGTGGCGGCGAACGCTCGCGTTGATACCCCCTAGGGGTATAGTCTCCAAGAGTCGGGAGGACGGTGGAGCGAAACCGCCGGCCCCGGCGACCGGACACGCCCTTGAAGAGGAGAACGACATGACCGCCGAGACGGACACCCAGACCACCACCGTCTACCGGGTGACCGGCATGACCTGCGGGCACTGCGAGGGCGCGGTGACCACCGAGATCTCCGCCCTGCCGGGCGTCAGCTCGGTCAAGGCCGTCGCCGCGACCGGCGAGGTCACCGTGGTCTCCGCCGCCGCGCTCACCGACGAGGACGTCGCCGCCGCCGTGGACGAGGCCGGGTACGAGTTCGCCGGCCCGGCCGTCTGAGCACCCTCTCCTTCGCAGTACCCCGCCGGGTCGTGCCGGCCAGCTCATACTGGTTCCGTACGACCCGGCCCTCCCCCTGGAGCCGGACATGAGCAGCAGCACAGTGCACGACGGGCCCATAGCGGCGGCCGGAGCCGCCGAGGTCGAGCTGAGCATCGGCGGGATGACCTGCGCCTCCTGCGCCGCCCGCATCGAGAAGAAGCTGAACCGGATGGACGGGGTCAGCGCCACGGTGAACTACGCCACCGAGAAGGCCCGCGTCTCGTACGGCGGCGGGGTCCGGGTCGCCGACCTGATCGCGACCGTCGTCAAGACCGGGTACACCGCCGAGGAGCCCCCGCAGCCGGAACCGGAAGCAGAGGCCCCCGGGGCCGCGCAGGCCGGCGCCCCCCGCGACCCCGAGCTGGCCGCGCTGCGCCAGCGGCTGCTGGTCTCGGCCACCCTGGCCCTGCCCGTCGTGCTGCTCTCGATGGTCCCGGCCCTCCAGTTCGACAACTGGCAGTGGCTCTCGCTGACCCTGGCCGCCCCCGTCGTCGTCTGGGGCGCTCTCCCCTTCCACAGGGCCGCCTGGACCAACGCCCGGCACGGCGCCGCCACCATGGACACCCTGGTCTCGGTCGGCACCCTCGCCGCCTTCGCCTGGTCGCTGTGGGCCCTCTTCTTCGGCCATGCCGGGATGCCGGGCATGCGGCACGGCTTCACCCTCATCGCGGTCCAGGGGGGCGCCGTCTCACGGACGGACGGCTCCTCCGCGATCTACCTGGAGGTCGCCGCCGGCGTCGTCAGCTTCATCCTGCTCGGCCGCTACCTGGAGGCCCGCTCCAAGCGGAAGGCGGGCGCCGCCCTCAAGGCCCTGCTGGAGCTGGGCGCCAAGGACGTCGCCGTCCTGCGCGGCGGCCGCGAGGTACGGATCCCGGTGGCGCAGCTCGCGGTCGGCGACCGGTTCGTCGTACGCCCCGGCGAGAAGATCGCCACCGACGGCACGGTCGTGGAGGGCGCCTCCGCCGTGGACGCCTCGATGCTGACCGGCGAGTCGGTCCCCGTCGAGGCCGGCGTGGGCGACTCCGTCACCGGCGCCACCGTCAACACCTCCGGCCGCCTCGTCGTCGAGGCCACCCGGATCGGCGCCGACACCCAGCTCGCCCGGATGGCCAGGCTCGTCGAGGAGGCGCAGAACGGCAAGGCCGAGGTGCAGCGCCTCGCCGACCGGATCTCCGGGGTCTTCGTGCCGGTCGTGCTGGTGCTGGCGCTCGGCACCTGGGTCACCTGGCTGCTGATCACCGACAACCCCACCGCCGCCTTCACCGCCGCCGTGGCCGTCCTGATCATCGCCTGCCCCTGCGCCCTGGGCCTGGCCACCCCGACCGCGCTGATGGTCGGAACCGGGCGCGGCGCGCAGCTCGGCATCCTGATCAAGGGCCCCGAGGTGCTGGAGTCCACCCGCCGCGTCGACACGGTCGTCCTCGACAAGACGGGTACGGTCACCACCGGCCGGATGACCCTGTCCGGCGTGCACACCGCCGCCGGTACGGACGAGCGCGAACTGCTGCGCCTCGCGGGCTCGCTGGAGCACTCCTCCGAGCACCCGATCGCCCGGGCCATCGCCACCGGCGCCGCCGAGAGGGCCGGTGCCCTGCCGGTCCCGGAGTCCTTCGAGGCCCTCGCCGGGCTGGGCGTCCGGGGCGTCGTGGACGGACACGCCGTCCTGGTCGGCCGAGAGCAGCTGCTGGCCGACCGGTCGATCGCCCTGCCCGCCGGTCTCGCCGAAGCCAAGGCGGCCGCCGAGGCCGCGGGCGGCACCGCCGTCCTGGTGGCCTGGGACGGGGCGGCGCGGGGGGTCCTGACCGTGGCCGACGCGGTCAAGGAGACCAGCGCCGAGGCGGTGTCCCGGCTGCGGGCGCTGGGCCTGACCCCGGTGCTGCTGACCGGCGACAACAAGGCCGTGGCCGAGACGGTGGCCCGCGAGGTGGGCATCGACGAGGTGATCGCCGAGGTGCTCCCGCAGGACAAGGTGGACGTCGTGCGCCGGCTCCAGGCCGAAGGTCGTACCGTCGCCATGGTGGGCGACGGGGTCAACGACGCGGCCGCGCTGGCCCAGGCGGACCTGGGCCTGGCCATGGGCACCGGCACCGACGCCGCGATCGAGGCCGGCGACCTGACCCTCGTACGGGGGGACCTGCGGGTGGCGGCGGACGCGATCCGGCTCTCCCGGCGGACCCTGGCCACCATCAAGGGCAACCTCTTCTGGGCGTTCGGCTACAACGTGGCGGCCTTGCCGCTGGCGGCCGCCGGCCTGCTCAACCCGATGATTGCGGGGGCCGCGATGGCGTTCTCCTCCGTTTTCGTGGTGAGCAACAGCCTCCGGTTGCGATCCTTCCGCTAGGGGATCTTCTCCTCACTGCGTACACACTTCCTTCACGGGAGACGCAGATCACAGTGATTGCAACGTAACCATCCGGCACTGCAGTGGGTCTAATGGGGCGATGCCAGGAACGTCTTGGGGGACGTTCACGGGGGTCTTGGGGGACGTCCGGGGCATCAGCCGGCCGGGACGCGTGCCCAACGGGGTGCTTTGAGCGGCCCTCCCGACCCGTACGGGTCCCGGCAGACACCCATCGGGGCGCACCGCGCGTGCGCTCCTCGCCGACACCCCGGCTCGGGTCCCGTGGGGGGAATCCGTTCCGGGGAAAGGAAAGCGCCCCGACCGTCGACCCGTGGGGGGATCGACGGCGGGGCGCTTTTCGCTTGCCTGGTCGGCCTCTTCGCCCGACTGAACGCGTCGGCCGGCGGCCTCGGTTGAGCCTCGGGTCAGCGGGCCTCGACCGGGACGAAGTCGCGCAGGACCTCGCCGGTGTAGATCTGGCGCGGACGGCCGATGCGGGAACCCGGCTCCTTGATCATCTCGTGCCACTGGGCGATCCAGCCGGGAAGGCGGCCGAGCGCGAAGAGCACGGTGAACATCTCGGTCGGGAAGCCCATGGCCCGGTAGATCAGGCCGGTGTAGAAGTCCACGTTCGGGTAGAGGTTGCGCGAGACGAAGTACTCGTCGGCCAGCGCGTGCTCTTCCAGCTTGAGCGCGATGTCGAGCAGCTCGTCGCTCTTGCCGAGCGCCGAGAGGACGTCGTGCGCCGCCGCCTTGATGATCTTCGCCCGGGGGTCGAAGCTCTTGTAGACGCGGTGTCCGAAGCCCATGAGGCGGACGCCGTCTTCCTTGTTCTTCACCTTGCGGATGAAGGCGTCGACGTCGCCGCCGTCGTTCTTGATGCCCTCGAGCATCTCGAGGACGGACTGGTTGGCGCCACCGTGCAGCGGACCCCACAGGGCCGAGATGCCGGCAGAGATCGAGGCGAACATGTTCGCCTGCGAGGAGCCGACCAGGCGCACGGTGGAGGTCGAGCAGTTCTGCTCGTGGTCCGCGTGCAGGATCAGCAGCTTGTCGAGCGCCGAGACCACGACCGGGTCCAGGTCGTACTCCTGGGCCGGTACGGAGAAGGTCATGCGCAGGAAGTTCTCGACGTAGCCGAGGTCGTTGCGCGGGTAGACCACCGGGTGGCCGACCGACTTCTTGTACGCGTACGCCGCGATCGTCGGGAGCTTGGCCAGCAGCCGGATCGTCGAGAGGTTGCGCTGCTTCTCGTCGAACGGGTTGTGGCTGTCCTGGTAGAACGTCGACAGCGCGCTGACCACGGAGGACAGCATCGCCATCGGGTGCGCGTCGCGCGGGAAGCCGTCGTAGAACCGCTTGACGTCCTCGTGCAGCAGCGTGTGCTGGGTGATCTCGTTGCGGAACGACGCGAGCTGGTCGACGGTCGGCAGCTCACCGTTGATCAGCAGGTACGCGACCTCGATGAAGGTCGAACGCTCGGCCAGCTGCTCGATCGGGTAACCGCGGTAGCGCAGGATTCCCTGCTCACCGTCGAGGTAGGTGATCGCGGACTTGTAGGCGGCGGTGTTGCCGTATCCGCTGTCCAAGGTGACGAGCCCGGTCTGGGCCCTCAGCTTCGAGATGTCGAAGCCCTGGTCACCGACGGTGCTTTCGACCACCGGGTAGGTGTATTCACCGTCCGCGTACCGGAGTACTACAGAGTTGTCGCTCACGTCATCCCTCACCGACGTAGTGCCTCTTCTTCGAGGTGCCCTGACTGCCTCTACCTTCCCCCATTTGGCGCAGGAGAGTGCACTCGGGGTCGGCCTTTGGTCTTTTTGACGGCACTGAGTGCCTTCAACCTGCTCATCCTGCCCCCTCCGCGCCGGTGCCGGAACCCCAAATGATCGATCATTTAGGTGATGTTTCCCACCGGTATCCGTCCGGACAGCCTGGGCGCGACCGCCGTGTACCTCCTGCCTGCAGAAACGGTACGCACCGCCTGGCCGAGGGCCTTGCGGGACCCGACCAGCACGACGAGTTTCTTCGCCCTGGTCACCGCCGTGTAGAGCAAATTGCGCTGGAGCATCATCCAAGCCCCGGTGGTGACCGGGATCACCACGGCCGGATATTCACTCCCCTGGGAGCGGTGGATGGTGACGGCGTACGCGTGGGCCAGCTCGTCGAGCTCCGCGAACTCGTAGCCGACCTCCTCGTCCTCCTCCGTCCGTACCGTGAGGCGCTGTTCGTCCGCGTCGAGGGCGGTGACCACGCCGACCGTGCCGTTGAAGACGCCGTTGGCGCCCTTCTCGTAGTTGTTCCGGATCTGGGTGACCTTGTCGCCGACCCTGAAGACCCGGCCGCCGAACCGCTTCTCGGGCAGGTTCGGCCGGGCGGGCGTGATGGCCTGCTGGAGCAGGCCGTTGAGGTTTCCGGCGCCGGCCGGGCCCCGGTGCATGGGCGCGAGCACCTGGATGTCACGGCGCGGGTCCAGCCCGAACCTGGCCGGAATCCTGCGGGCCGCCACGTCCACCGCGAGCCGCCCGGCCTCCTCGGTGTCCTCCTCCGGGAACAGGAAGAAGTCCGGCAGCCCGTCGGTGAGCGGCGGCAGGCCCGTGTTGATCCGGTGGGCGTTGGTGACCACGCCCGACTGCTGGGCCTGCCGGAAGATCCGGGTCAGCCGGACCGCGGGCACCGGCCCGCCCTCGGCCAGCAGGTCCCGCAGCACCTCCCCGGCGCCCACCGAGGGCAGCTGGTCCACATCCCCGACCAGCAGCAGGTGCGCACCCGGTGCCACCGCCTTGACCAGCTTGTTCGCCAGCAGCAGGTCCAGCATCGAGGCCTCGTCGACGACGACCAGGTCCGCGTCCAGCGGGCGTTCCCGGTCGTACGCCGCGTCCCCGCCCGGCTTGAGCTCCAGCAGCCGGTGCACGGTGGAGGCCTCGGCCCCGGTGAGCTCGGACAGCCGCTTCGCCGCCCGGCCGGTGGGGGCGGCGAGCACGACCTTGGCCTTCTTGGCCCGGGCCAGTTCCACGATCGAGCGCACGGTGAAGGACTTCCCGCAGCCCGGCCCGCCGGTGAGGACGGCCACTTTGCGGGTCAGCGCCAGTCTGACCGCGTCCCGCTGCTCGGGGGCCAGCTCGGCCCCGGTGCGCCCGGAGAGCCAGCGCAGGGCCTTGTCCCAGTCCACGTCCTGGAAGCCCGGCATGCGGTCGTCCTCGGCGCCCAGGAGCCGCCGCACCTGGCCCACCAGCGAGAGCTCGGCGCGGTGGAAGGGCACCAGGTACACGGCGGTCAGCGGATCCGGCCCGCCCTGCGGATCCGGCACGGACTCCCGTACGACGCCCTCCGGGTCGGCGGCGAGCTCGGCCAGGCATTCGATGACCAGCCCGGTGTCCACCTGGAGCAGCTTGACCCCGTCGGCGATCAGCCGCTCCTCGGGCAGGAAGCAGTGCCCCTGGTCGGTGGACTGGGACAGGGCGTACTGGAGCCCGGCCCTGACCCGTTCGGGGCTGTCGTGCGGTATGCCGACGGCCTGGGCGATCCGGTCGGCGGTCAGGAAGCCGATGCCCCACACGTCGGCGGCGAGCCGGTACGGCTGGTTCTTGACCACCGAGATGGAGGCGTCGGCGTACTTCTTGTAGATCCGGACCGCGATGGAGGTCGAGACGCCGACGCCCTGGAGGAAGACCATGACCTCCTTGATCGCCTTCTGCTCCTCCCACGCGGCGCCGATCAGCCTGGTCCGCTTGGGACCGAGCCCGGGCACCTCGATCAGCCGCTTCGGCTCGGCCTCGATGACGTCGAGGGTGTCGGTGCCGAAGTGCTCCACGATCCGGTCGGCGATCTTCGGGCCGATGCCCTTGATCAGGCCGGAGCCGAGGTAGCGGCGGATGCCCTGGATGGTCGCGGGGAGCACGGTGCGGTAGTTCTCCACCGTGAACTGCTTGCCGTACTGGGGGTGGGAGCCCCAGCGGCCCTCCATGCGCAGCGATTCGCCGGGCTGCGCCCCGAGCAGGGAGCCGACGACCGTGAGCAGGTCCCCGCTGCCGCGGCCGGTGTCGACCCGGGCGACCGTGTACCCGCTCTCCTCGTTGGCGTAGGTGATGCGTTCGAGCACCCCCTCGACCACTGCCGGCTGCACCGCCCCGTTGGTTGCCATGGCAGTGAAACTACCGCCCGGCGCCGACAGCCCGTCAGGCCTGTGGACAAACCGGAAGGGGGTCCGGCCTCGCGGCCGGACCCCCTCACGGTTACCCCTCCCGTGTCGGACTTCCCGATCCCCCCAGATCCCTCCCCGGAAGTGCCGACGCACCATACGACCCGCTGCCCCGCCCGGGGGTTGCACACCGAATCGGAACTTTACGTTTCCATTACTCATGGGCGCCGCGACGCCGGTCCGAGGTGCCCTTGAATCACCACAGAAGTAGCGTTTCCGGCATGAGTGAATCTTCGTTCCAGGAAGACGTGCTCGGCGAGCTGGGCCCGGACGGGCTGACCGACATCGCCGGCCTGCTCGGCACCGACGCGGCGGGCGCCCGCGAGGCCGTCGCGACCACGGTCGGCGCCATGGCCGGCGGCCTCCAGGAGAAGGCCGCCGCCGGGGACGCCGGTGACGAGGAGGTCCGCCAGGCTTTCGCCGAGGTGGCCGAACCCCCGTTGCAGGGGGTGGCCACGCTCGGCGGCGGGCTGCTCGGCGGCGGTCTGATGGCCGGGGTGCTCGCGAAGGCGAGCAAGCCGGTCGCCGCGGCGGTCTCCAAGAAGACCGGCATCCCCCCGGCCACCGTCAGCCGCGTCATCGAACTGCTGATCCCGGTGCTGCTGACCGTCTTCGCCAAGCGCGCGGCCGCCGGCAAGGGCGCCGCCGGAGCCCCGGCTCCCGGCGCGGCACCGGGCGCCGCCCCGGCGGAGGGCGGCGGATTCGGCGACCTGCTGGGCCAGATCCTGGGCGGCGGCAGGAAGTAGCTCCACCGCGTATCCTCGGGCGCCATGGAGCCCCCTGCCGACAACTCCCCCGCAGCGGTACGGCTGCGGGACCCCGAGCCCGGGGAGCTGGGCTGGATCGTGCAGCGGCACGGCGCGCTCTACGCCGCCGAGTACGGCTGGAACACGGACTTCGAGGGTCTCGTGGCCCGGATCGTCGCCGACTTCGCCGAGGACCACGACCCGCATCTCGAGCGGGTCTGGATCGCCGAGCTGAACGGCCGGCCGGTCGGCTCGGTGATGTGCGTGCGCGAGGACGGCGCACCGGGCACGGCGCGGCTCCGGCTGCTCCTCGTCGACCCGGAGGGGCGCGGGCACGGCATCGGGTCCCTCCTCGTCGACACCGTCGTCGCGTTCGCCCGCTCGGTCGGCTACCGCGAGCTGGTGCTGTGGACCAACGACGTGCTGACCTCGGCCCGTTCCCTCTACCAGCGTGCCGGGTTCACCCTGGTCGCCGAGCGCCCGCACCGCTCGTACGGCGTCACGCTCACGGGGCAGGACTGGCGGCTGCCGTTGCAGGAGGACTCCCCGCGCTGACCGCCGCGCCGCCGCCCTGCGTACGGGTTCCCGCGCGGGCGGGGGCCAGCGAGGTCATGCCCACCCCGCCGACCAGCAGGAGCGCCGCCACCCAGCGCAGCCCCGAGACGCTCTCGCCGAGTACCAGCGCGGCCGAGGACATCCCGAACACCGGCACCAGCAGCGAGAACGGCGCCACCGAGGAGGCCGGGTAGCGCTTCAGCAGGTGGTTCCAGGCGCCGAAGCCGAACACGGTGGACACCCAGGCCACGTACCCGATGACCGCGACCCCGGACCAGTCCAGCCCGCGCAGCGCGGCCAGGTCCCGCTCGGGCCCCTCGATCAGCAGCGAGAGCCCGAACAGCGGGAGCACCGGGACGGTGCACACCCAGACCATGAAGTTCAGCGCGTCGGGCGGGGACGCCTTCCGCGTCAGGACGTTGGACACGCCCCAGCAGGCGGCGGCCGCGACGACCAGGGTGAAGCCGAGCACCGGCCCCGAGGTGCCCCCGTCCACGGCGGCGACACCGATCCCGGCGAGCGCCACCGCCATGCCGGCGATCCGGACCCGCCCCGGCCGCTCGCGCAGGACGAGGGAGGCGAGGACGGCGGTGAAGACGGACTGGACCTGGAGCACGAGGGAGGAGAGTCCCGCCGGCATCCCGGCGGCCATCCCCGTGAACAGGAGGCCGAACTTGGCGATGCCGAGGGCCACTCCGACCGCGATGATCCACTTCCAGGCGGCCTTGGGACGGCCGACGAAGAACACGGCGGGCAGCGCGGCGACGAGGAAGCGCAGGGCGGACAGGAGCAGCGGCGGGAAGTGGCCGAGGCCGATCTCGATGACGACGAAGTTGAAGCCCCAGACGGCGGCGACGAGTACGGCGAGTGCAGTGTGGACGGGACGCATGCTTCGAGCATCGACGGCGCAACCATGTAGCACCAGCGCGGATGTCTTCCGGGATGGATGAAGCATTGCTTACGGGTGCTCCCGTGGTCCGGCGGTGCCTACGATGGCCGCATGCTCGACCTCTCCCGGCTGCGCGCCCTGCACGCCGTCTCCGTCCACGGCTCGGTCGCGGGCGCGGCGGCAGCCCTCGGCTACACCCCCTCCGCCGTGTCCCAGCAGATCGCCAAGCTGGAGCGGGAGACCCGGACCACGCTGCTGGAGCGGCGCGGGCGCGGGGTCGCGCTCACCGAGGAGGCCCGGCATCTCGCCCAGACCGCCCAGGAGTTGCTGGCGATCGTGGAGCGCGCCGAGACCACCCTGGAGGAGCGCCGCGGGCAGCCGAGCGGGCTGCTGACGGTGGCCGCCTTCGCCTCGGCGGCGCGCGGGCTCCTGCCGGGGGTGCTCGCCGATCTCGCGCGCCGGCATCCCGCGCTGGACGTGCGCCTCACGGAGGTCGACCCCCACCTGTCCGTGGACCTGGTGGCCCGGGGGGTCACCGATCTGGCGGTGGCCCACGACTGGGACATCGCCCCGCTGCCCGCCCCGGAGGGCGTCGAGCAGGCGGTCATCGGGGACGACCCGTGCGACCTGGTGGTGCCGCACGACCACCCGTTCACGGCGCGGGCGGTCATCCGCAGGGGCGACCTCGGCGGCCAGCGCTGGGTCTGCCAGCCGCCCGGCCGGGTCTGCCACGACTGGCTGATGCGCACCCTGCGCACGGCCGGGTTGGAGCCGGACGTCGCGCACGTGGCCGAGGAGAACCACACCATCGTCGCGCTGGTCGCGGCCGGGCTCGGGGTGGCCGTCGTACCGCGGCTGGGCACCGGGGCGCTGCCGCCGGGCGCGGTGGCCGTGCCGCTGGAGCCCGGTCCCGTACGCAGGCTGTACGCCCTGTGGCGGACGGGGGCGGCCCGCCGGCCGGCGATCACCGAGGCCGTGCGGACCCTGCAGGAGCACTGGGCGTACGCGGCACCCCGTCCGGGGGACCTCCCGAGTGTCCGCGGCGCCGGGGGCGCGGCCCGGCAGTAGGGTCCGGCGCGTGTCGTACCACGCGTCCCGCAGGTCCCTGCTCACCGCGGCCGCCATGGCCGCCGTCACGGCCGCCGGAGTGGCCTCGTACGCCGTGGGCGGTGGCCCGGGCGGCGGGAACGGCGAACCGCACGCCGACGACCCGCGTCCCGGCGACCGTCCGCCCGGCCGGGCGCCCGACCGGGCGGCGCTGCGCCGCCTGGTGGCCGGGATGAGCCTGGCCGAGAAGGTCGGGCAGCTCTTCGTGTCCCGCGCGTACGGCCATTCGGCGACCGACCCCGACGCGGCGGACGCCGAGCAGAACCTGAAGCTGTTCGGGGTGCGCACGGCCGCCGAGCTGGTCGCCCGCTACCACCTCGGCGGAATCATCTACTTCTCCTGGGCCCACAACACCCGTGCCCCGCAGCAGATCGCCGAGCTGTCGGCCGCCCTCCAGCGGGCGGCCGCAGGCACCGGCTCCGGCGTCCCGCTGATGCTCTCCATCGACCAGGAGCACGGAGCCGTGGCGCGCATCGGCAAGCCCGCGACGCTGCTGCCCGGGGCGATGGCGCTGGGGGCGCGGCACGGCGCGGGCGGCGCGGCGGGCGGGTCCGGGGACGGCTCCGCCGGCGCCGACTCCGCGGCCACCGCCGAGGCCCGCCGCGCCGCGCGCATCGCGGGCGCCGAGCTGGCCGCGATGGGCATCCGGCAGGACTACGCGCCGGTGGCCGACGTGAACGTCAACCCGGCCAACCCGGTGATCGGCGTACGGTCCTTCGGCTCCGACCCGCAGGCGGTGGCGGCGCTGGTCGCCGCCCAGGTCCGCGGCTACCAGGGCGCCGGGGTCGCCGCCACCGCCAAGCACTTCCCCGGCCACGGGGACACCGAGACCGACAGCCACATCGGGCTGCCGGTGATGCGGCACAGCCGGGCCCAGTGGGAGGAGCTCGACGAGCCGCCGTTCCGGGCGGCGGTGGCGGCGGGCGTGGACGCCGTCATGACGGCGCACATCGTCTTCCCCGCGCTCGATCCTTCGGGGGACCCCGCGACCCTCTCCCGGCCGATCGTGACCGGCATCCTGCGCGAACGCCTGGGCTTTCGGGGGGTGGTGGTCACCGACGCGCTCGACATGGCCGGGGTCCGCCAGAAGTACGGGGACGACCGGGTCCCGGTGCTGGCCCTGAAGGCGGGCTGCGACCAGTTGCTCAACCCGCCGGACCTGGGCCTCGCCCACCGCAGCGTGCTCGCGGCCGTCGAAGCGGGCGAGCTGACGCAGGACCGGATCGAGGAGTCGGTGCTGCGGATCCTCGAACTGAAGGCCCGCCGGGGCCTGTTCGACGCGGCGCACACCGCCGCCGGGCAGATGGACACGGTGGTCGGGATCCCGGCGCACCTGACGGCCGCCGACGAGATCGCGGCGGGTACGACGACCCTGCTGGCCAATCCCGTGAAACTGCTGCCCCTGGATGCGACGGCCGGGCCCCGGGTGCTGGTCACCGGGACCGACCCGGCCTCCCCCAGCGGTACGACAGGGCCCCCCACGGCGGTACTGGCCCGGGAGCTGACCTCCCTGGGCTGCCGTGCGACGGCCGTACCGCCGGCCCGGGCGGTGGCCGCGGCCCCCGGCAACGCGGCGGTGCTGGTGTGCACGTACAACGTCCCGGAGGGGGACGATCCGCAGCGCACGCTGGTCACGGAACTGCTGGCCACGGGGGTGCCGGTGGTCGTGGTGGCGATCCGCAACCCCTACGACCCGGCCCGGCTGCCGACGTGCGCGGCGGAGCTGGCGACGTACACCTGGACGGACGTGGAGATGCGGGCGGCGGCCCGGGTGGTCACCGGGGCGGCACGGCCCTCGGGCCGCCTCCCGGTCCCGGTGCCGGGCCGCTACCCGCTGGGCCACGGGCTGTCGTACGACGACCACCAGGATCTGGCGGACTAGCCGTACTACCTCGCCCGTGGCCCCTCGGGCCCTGCCCGGGAACTACGGCCGCAGCTGCGGCTCGCGCTCCTGGTCCTTCTGGTCGAGCACCGCGTCGGGCTTCGCCAGCGGCGTCGCCCGGCCCGCGTCGGCGAGCGCGGCGGCCGGGGCGACTCCGGCCCACTGCAGGATCTTCTGCGCGGCCAGCGCCTTCTCGCCCTCCTGGAGCTTGGCGACGTTGGCGCCGTGGTTGGCGCCGGGCGCGATCATCACGTAGCTGTCGCGGACGGTGTAGCCGAGGTGGAACGGTTCGGCGCCCCACGGGTCGTTCTGCCCGTACACGAACAGCATCTGGTTGGCGTTGTTCTTCACCCAGTTGTCCACGTCCGCCATGACCCCCGGCTGGAAGGTCATCGGGATCTCGCGGGGCACGAAGTTGCGCGGCGGCTGGTAGCCGTAGCGGCTCAGGCCCTTCAGGTGCGGCTGCTTGATGTCGGGCGAACCGAGCTGCGTACCCGCCTGGTAGTAGTACGGCGTGTACGTCTCGAGGCCCTGGTCGGCGTAGGCCGAGAAGCCGGAGATCGTGTCGATCGAGTCCCAGATCTCCTGGTCGCTCGCGGTGGCCGCGGCCGGGATGGAGGCGCAGTCGGCGAGCAGGCTGTACTGCCAGAAGGCCCACACGTAGTCGAGCACGACGGCCTCGTAGGCCTTGTCGAGGTTGCCGACGGTGGTGAAGGTCCAGCCGTTCGCGGCGGCGGCGGCCGCGTACTTGGCCTCGAGCGGCTCACGGCGCACGAGCGCCTCGCGCTGCACGGCGTTCAGCTTGTCGCGGCACTCCTTGGTGCCGACCTTGGCGAAGAACCGGTCGTACGCCGAGTCCTCCTTGTTGACGACGTCGTTGGGCGCGACGTACGCGACGACACCGTCCATGTCACGCGGGTAGTAGCGCTCGTAGTACGTCGCCGTCATACCGCCCTTGCTGCCGCCCGTGGCGAGCCAGTTCTTCTTGTAGATCTTCTTCAGGGCGGTGAAGATGCGGTGCTGGTCACTGGCGGCCTGCCAGATGTCCAGGTTCGCCCAGTTGGCCGGATCGGGCCGGGAGGGCGTGAAGAATCGATACTCCAACGACACCTGGTTGCCGTCGACGATGGTCGTCGGCTCGCTGCGGCGCGGGCTGGTGTTGACGTTGTAGCCGGAGGTGAAGAACACCGTGGGCCGGGAGACGTCCTTGTGCAGCAGGGTGAGGCGCTGCTTGAAGGTGCCCTTCGACGGGTTCCGGTGGTCCACCGGCTGTTCGTAGTTCAGTACGAAGAAGCGGTACCCGGGGTACTCCTTCTCCTCGATCAGACTCATCCCGGCAATGCCGAGGATCTCGTCCTTGATGTCCGTCGCGGCGGACGGCCCTGCGGCGGTGGCCGCCTGAGCCGTGAAGCCGGCTGCGCCCATGGTGCCGATCAGCACCACGAGCGACAGCAGCCAGCCGAGCGTCTTGCGCATTCACCCTCCCCTGAGTTCACTTCGGTCGCCCGTGAACCTAGCGGGGTCAACGCACGGCTGACCAGACCTAGTTGGGACGCTCGTTCAGCACAGGATCCAGCCGGATTCGACGGATCCGGCCTCGATGCTCCCCTTTACATACACGCAGCGGCTGATCGCGCCGACGGTGACAGGACCGGCATATCGGGTGAATCTCCCCGCATCGCTGACCGGGACCCCGCCGCGCGGCTGGATGCTCACCGCCATCGCGCGCCGTCGGCCCGGGTCGTGGGCCACCGTCACCGCACAGGCCTGCGTACGGCTCTTGTAGATGCGCACCTCGCCCGTCGCCAGGGGCAGCGTCCTGACCAGGCCGCCCCCGCAGCCACCGGTCGCCGCGTGCGCCGGCGGCGCCGCGATCAGCCCGCCGAGACAGAGCACGAGCCCCGCCGCGAACACCCCTGCCGACGCGGCCCCCCGGCCGCTCCCCTTCCGCCCGTGCTCCACTTCGCCCCCCGATCGGTCGTACGTAACACGTACGCACGTACGACGCACGGACCCCCCGGAAGGTTGCATACGGCAAGATCCGGGGGGCCTGGGCGGAGCGGCGGTGCGTACGGCGGCTCAGAGCGGCCGGCTCATGCCGCGGCGGGCTCGTCCTCGCCGACGAAGGTGCGCCACAGGTCGGCGTAGCGGCCGCCGCGGGCGACGAGTTCGGCATGGGTGCCGTCCTCCACGACCCGGCCGCGGTCCATGACCACGACCCGGTCGGCGCGCGCGGCCGTGGTCAGCCGGTGTGCCACCACCAGGGTGGTGCGCTTGCCGGCGAGCCGGTCCGTGGCCTGGTTGACCTGGGCCTCGGTGGCCAGGTCGAGCGCGGCGGTGGCCTCGTCGAGCAGCAGCACGTCCGGGTCGACGAGTTCGGCGCGGGCGAGCGCGATCAGCTGGCGCTGGCCGGCCGAGAGGTTGCGCCCGCGCTCGGCGACGGTGTGCAGGTAGCCGCCGTCGAGGGTGGCGATCATGTCGTGGGCGCCGACCGCGCGGGCGGCCGCCTCCACCTCCGCGTCGCCCGCCTCGGGCCGCCCGTAGGCGATGGCGTCGCGGACCGTCCCCGGGAAGAGGTACGGCTCCTGGGGGACGACCCCGATCCGGTGGCGGTACGCCGTCAGGTCGAGCTCCCGCAGATCGGCGCCGTCCGCGGTGACCCGGCCGGAGGTCGGGTCGTAGAACCGGGCCACGAGCTTGACCAGCGTGGACTTGCCGGCGCCGGTCTCGCCGACGAACGCGACGGTCTGGCCGGCGGGTATCCGCAGGCTGATCCCGGCCAGCGCGTCGCCCTTCTCGCCCCGCTCCTCGGCGGTGCCGTACGCGAACCGCACGTCCTCGAAGGCGATCTCGCCGCGCAGCTCCCTGACCTCGCGGGGCGCGGCCGGGCGCGGGGTGCTGGTGGGCTCGCGCAGCAGCCCCTGGATCCGGCCGAGCGAGACGGTGGCCTGCTGGTAGCCGTCGAAGACCTGGGAGAGCTGCTGCACGGGGGCGAAGAACAGGTCGATGTAGAGGAGGTACGCCACCAGCGCGCCGGTGGTGAGGGTGCCGGCCTCGACCCGCCCCGCGCCGACGATCAGCACGGCGGCCGCGGCCCCGGAGGACAGCAGCTGGACGAAGGGGAAGTAGACGGATATCAGCCACTGGCCGCGCACCCGGGCCTCGCGGTACGAGTCGCTCCGCTCGGCGAACCGGGCGGCGCCGGCCCGCTGGCGGCGGAACGCCTGGACGATGCGCAGCCCGGAGACGGACTCCTGGAGGTCGGCGTTGACCAGGCTGACCCGGTCACGGGCGAGCTCGTACGCGGCGACCGACTTGCGGCGGAACACGATCGTGCCGAGGACCAGCACCGGGAGCGTCGCGAAGACGATCAGGGCGAGCTCGACGTCGAGGACGAGCAGGGCGATCAGGATGCCGAAGAAGGTGAAGACGGAGACGACGGCGGTGACGAGCCCGGTCTGCAGGAAGGTCGAGAGGGCGTCCACGTCGGTGGTCATCCGGGTCATGATCTTGCCGGTGAGCTCGCGCTCGTAGTAGTCGAGGCCGAGGCGCTGGAGCTGGGCGAAGATCTTGACGCGCAGCGCGTACAGGACGCGCTCGCCGGTGCGCCCGGTCATCCGGGTCTCGGCGAACTGGGCGGCCCACTGCGCGACGACGACGGCGAGCGCGAGAGCGGCGGCCACCCAGACGGCTCCGAGCGCAGCCTGCTCGACACCCTTGTCGATGCCGTGCCGGATCAGGATCGGGAGCAGCAGTCCGGAGCCGGCGTCGACGGCGACGAGGCCGAGGCTGACGGCGAGCGGTGCCCAGAAGCCGCGGAGCAGCCGGCGCAGGTTGTAGCTCTTCTCGGCGGACGCGGCCTGGTCCTCGTCCACGGCGGGCTCGTCGTCGGCGGGCGGCAGCGCGGCCACCTGCGCCAGCAGCTCGGGGGTGGCCGGCATGCCGGCCATGGCGCCGGCGATGGAGGGGGCGGCGCCGGGTGTGCCGGGCCCCGCGGCGGTCCCGGCCGGGGCGGCGGACTCCGATTCCTCCTGGCGGCGCCAGAGCTCGGGGGTCACCCCGTCGGCGACCCGGCGCTTGGCGTTGACCGGCTCGGAGTCGATCTCGGCCTCGAGCTCGATGTCCCGTTCGAGGTCCCCCTCGATGTCCCGCTCGAACTCGGCCATCGTGGGCGCGTCGGGGGTGCGCGGCGAGGCGGCGCCGAGTGCGTCGGGGTCGGTGAGCAGCCGCCGGTACAGGGGCGACCTGCGCTCCAGCTCCTGGTGCGTTCCGATGTCGGAGAGCCGCCCGCGGTCGAGTACGGCGATCCGGTCGGCCAGCGCGAGCGTGGAGCGGCGGTGGGCGATGAGGAGGGTGGTGCGGCCGGCCATGACGGCGCGCAGCGCCTCGTGGATCTCGTGCTCGACGCGGGCGTCCACGGCGGAGGTGGCGTCGTCGAGGAGCAGCAGCCGGGGGTCGGTGAGGATGGCGCGGGCGAGCGCGATGCGCTGGCGCTGGCCGCCGGAGAGGGTGAGCCCCTGCTCTCCGACCTTGGTGTCGTACCCGGCGGGCAGGGCCTTGATGAACCCTTCGGCCTGGGCTGCGCGGGCCGCGGCCTCGACCTGCGCCTCGGTGGCGCCGGGGTGGCCGTAGGCGATGTTCGCGCGGATGGTGTCGGAGAAGAGGAAGGAGTCCTCCGGAACCAGCCCGATGGCGGCGCGCAGGGAGTCGTACGTCAGCCCGCGCACGTCGTGTCCGCCGACGCGGACGGTGCCGCGGTCGGCGTCGTAGAAGCGCGGCAGGAGGAGGGAGACGGTGGACTTGCCGGAGCCCGAGGCGCCGACGACGGCGACGGTCTCGCCCTCGGCGATGGAGAGCGAGAACCCGTCCAGGACGGGCCGCTCGGGGTCGTACCCGAAGACGACCTCGTCGAACTCGACGGTGGCGGGGGCGTCGGCGGGCAGCTCGTGCGTGCCCTCTTCGATGACGGGCTCGGTGTCGATGAGCTCGAAGACCCGCTCGACGCCGGCGCGGGCCTGCTGGCCGACGGTGAGGACCATGGCGAGCATGCGGACCGGGCCGACGAGCTGGGCGAGGTAGGTGGAGAAGGCCACGAAGGTGCCGAGGGTGACCTGGCCGTTGGTGGCCATCCAGCCGCCGAGGGCCAGCATGGCGACCTGGGCGAGGGCGGGCACGGCCTGCAGGGCCGGGGTGTAGCGGGAGTTGAGCCGGATGGTCCGCATCCGCCCGGCGAACAGCCGCCGCCCGGCGGCGCGCAGCTTGCCGGTCTCCTGCTCCTCCTGGCCGAAGCCCTTGACGACGCGGACGCCGGTGACGGCCCCGTCGACGACGGTGGCGACGGCGGCGGCCTGGCCCTGGGCCCACCAGGTGGCGGGGAAGAGCTTCTTGCGGCTGCGCTGGGCGATGAACCAGAGCGCGGGGGCCATGAGCAGCGCGACGAGGGTCAGCAGCGGGGACAGCCACAGCATGACGCCGAGGGATATCCCGAACAGCAGGAAGTTCCCGATGGTCATGGGCAGCATGAAGAGCAGCCCCTGGATGAGCTGGAGGTCGCTCGTGGCCCGCCCGACGACCTGGCCGGTGGACAGCTCGTCCTGGCGGCGCCCGTCGAGGCGGGCGATGGTGTCGTACATGTCGGTGCGCAGGTCGTGCTGGACGTCGAGCGCGAGGCGGCCGCCGTAGTACCTGCGGATGTACGTCATCACGTAGACGAGGACCGCGGCGCCTATGAGCAGCCCGGCCCATATGCCCATGGGCTTGGTGTGGTCGCCTATGACGTCGTCGATGATGACCTTGGTGACCAGCGGGACGAGGGCCATGACCGCCATGCCGCCCAGCGAGGACCCGAGCGCCAGCAGCACATTGAGCCGGTACCGCCAGGTGTACGCGGCGAGCCGCCGGGCCCAGCCCTGTTTTCCGCCCTCTGCCATCTGTGCCGCCGCCACGTGACGCCTCCCCGTTGATCCTGTCCTGCCGCCTCCCCCAACGCCGCGACCGGCGGATTTCATCCCCCCGCAACAATCGCACCGGCGTTTGCACCCGGCGAGTGCGCTTCGCCCGACCGGGGACTAGGGGGTGTCGAACTCGTACTGGAGGACGTACGCGGAGGCGTCGAGGACCATCTCCTTGACCTCGACCGCCCGCCCGTCGGCGGTGAAGGCGGTACGGCGGACCAGTACCACCGGGGTCCCGGCCGCCAGGCCGAGCCGGTCGGCCTCCTCCGGGGACGGCATCCGGGAGCGGATCTCCTCGAGGAACCGGGCCGGCTCGTGGCCGAGCTCGGCGAGCCGGGCGTGGATCCCGCCGGGGCCGGAGTCCGGCTCGGCGATGGGCGTACCGGCGACGAGGACGGCGTCGAGGTACGAGGTGGCCAGCATGACGGGCTTCCCGTCGAGCAGGAACCTCCTGCGCCGGACGCAGGCCGTCACCCCCTCGGCGAGCCCCAGCGCGGCCGAGACGGCCGGCGGTGCGGGCTCGTCCCCGACGGAGAGGAACTCGGCGACGGGTTCTCGGCCCTCGGCGTCGCCCTCCCGGACGAAGAGCCCCGCGCCCGGCACACCGGCGGCCGGCCGCCGGCTCCCGCGGCGCCGCACGATGGCCGCGGAGCCCTCGTGCGCCTCGGCCGGCCCCTCGGCGCGCAGCCGTCCGGCACCCTCACCCGGCATACGGATCCTCCCTGATCACCTCTGGATGGATCTGGACATCTCCGGACATCCTAGGCAGGTGATCGCAGGGGCGCCCTGATTCGGGGTTCCGATTCGGGGTCCGATTCGGGGTTCGGGTTCGGGGTTCAGAGGTGCGTCGGGGCGAACATCTTGAGGGTGGCCGGGAGGACCAGGAGCGTCGGGCCCGGAGTGCCGAGGGACGCGGCCAGGTCCTCGCGGAGGGTTTCGGGAGAAGTGACGGACGCCGGGACGCCGAAGGACCGGGCCAGGGCGACGAAGTCTGGGCGGGTGAGTTCCGTGCCCGTCGTGCGGCCCTCGAAGGAGTCCGTCATGTACTCGCGCAGGATGCCGTAGCCGCCGTCGTCGACGATCAGCCAGGTCACGTCCAGGTCGTGCTGCTTCGCCGTCGCCAGGTCCGCGATCGAGTACATCGCGCCGCCGTCGCCCGAGACGGCCAGGACCGGGGTGCCCGGTTCCGCGATGCAGGCGCCGAGGGCCGCCGGGAAGGCGTAGCCGAGGCCGCCCGCGCCCTGGGCCGAGTGCATCGTGTTGGGGTGCTTCGCGTCGAACGCAGACCAGGCCCAGTAGGACAGGATCGTCATGTCCCAGAAGGAGGGCGAGCGGGCGGGGAGCGCCGCGCGGATCGACGTGAGGAGTTGGCGCTCCAGCGTCACGTCCTGGCCGGCGAGCCGCGTTTCGATCTCCGCCAGGACCATCCGGACGCGCTCCGGCGCCTGCGCGTCCTCGCGCTCCGGGACCGTCTCCAGGAGGGCCTGGAGGGCCAGGCGCGCGTCCGCGTGGATGCCGAGGGCCGGGTGGTTGGACTCCAGCTTGCCGAGGTCCGCCTCGATCTGGACGACCCGGCCCGTCGGGAAGAACGTGTGGTAGTTCGAACTCAGTTCGCCGAGGCCGGAGCCGACGACCAGGAGGACGTCCGCGTCCTCGAGGAAGTCCGTCATGTGGCGGTCCTCCAGCCAGGACTGGAGGGACAGCGGGTGCGTCCACGGGAAGGCGCCCTTGCCGCCGAAGGTGGTGACCACCGGGGCGCCCAGCCGCTCCGCCAGTTGCCGCAGCTTGCCCGCCGCGTCCGAGCGGATCACACCGCCGCCCGCGATGATCACCGGGCGGGAGGCGCGGCCCAGCCAGTGCGCCGCCAGAGCGGTGAGCTCGGGGCGCGGCGCGAGCTCGTGCGGGGTCGCGTCCACGCCGGTCACCTGGGGGATCACCGTTTCCGCGCGGAGGACGTCCTCCGGGATCTCCACCCAGACCGGGCCGTGCGGAGCGGTCAGGGCCGATTCCCAGGCCTCCGCGATCACGGAGGGGATCTGGGACGGGGTGCGGGCCGTGTGGACCGACTTCACCACGTCCCGGAACGAGGCCGACTGGTCACGCAGCTCGTGCAGGTGCCCGCGCCGGCCGCCGCCCAGGCCCGCCACCGGGACCTGCGAGGCGATGGCGAGGACCGGCGCCGACGCGGCGGCCGCCTCAGCCAGGGCCGGCAGGGCCATCAGCGCGCCCGGCCCCGTGGAGAGCAGGAGGGGGACCGCCTCGCCGGTGAGCCGGCCGTACGCGTCCGCCGCGAAGGCGGCGTTGTTCTCCGTCCGCAGTCCGAACAGCCGCAGGTCCGAGCGCCCCACCGCGTCGAAGATGCCGAGCGCGTGCTGCCCCGGCAGCCCGAACACGGTGGTGGCGCCGAGCGAGCGCAGCGTCTCCACGACCAGGTCCCCGCCCGTCCGCCCCGGCGGCGGTGAGAGGGCCGCCGCCGTCTGGGCCTCGGTGGGACGGAGTACCAGGTCGTGGTCGTGCGTCACGTGCGCTTACTCGCCCTTCATCGGTTCCTGCTTCGCCGCTCGCTCCGCCTGCGGAGCGGCGCGGTGCCTACCGCCCCTGCCGGGCGGCGGCGATCTGACGGCTCATGATCGTCGTCAGCTCGTACGCGGTGTGCGAGGCCGCGACCGAGGTGATCTCGGCGTGATCGTACGCCGGGGCGACCTCGACGACGTCCGCCGAGACCAGGTTGCAGGAGGACAGGCCCCGGATGATCTCGAGCAGCTCGCGGGAGGTCATGCCGCCCGCCTCCGGGGTGCCGGTGCCGGGCGCGTGCGCCGGGTCCAGCACGTCGATGTCGATCGAGATGTACAGCGGGCGGTCGCCGATGCGCTGGCGCAGCTGGTCCGCGACCTCGTCGGCGCCGCGGCGGTAGACGTCGGCCGAGGTCACGATGCCGAAGCCCATCTTGGCGTCGTCGTCGAGGTCCTGCTTGCCGTAGAGCGGGCCGCGCGTGCCGACGTGGGAGAGCGCCTCGGTGTCGAGGATGCCCTCCTCCACGGCACGGCGGAACGGCGTGCCGTGCGTGTACTCGGCGCCGAAGTACGTGTCCCAGGTGTCCAGGTGCGCGTCGAAGTGCAGCAGCGCCACCGGGCCGTGCTTCTTGGCGACGGAGCGGAGCAGCGGGAGGGCGATGGTGTGGTCGCCGCCCAGGGTCATCAGGCGGGAGCCGGCGCCGAGGAGCTCGTCGGCGGCCGCCTCGACCGTCTCGACGGCCTCGTTGATGTTGAAGGGGTTCACCGCGATGTCACCGGCGTCCGCCACCTGGGCGAGCGCGAACGGGGAGGCGTCCTGCGCCGGGTTGTACGGACGCAGCAGGCGGGAGGCCTCGCGGATGGCGTTGCCGCCGAAGCGGGCACCGGGACGGTACGAGACACCCGAGTCGAACGGCACGCCGACGACGGCGACGTCCGCCGAGCCGACCTCGTCCAGGCGCGGCAGCCGGGCGAAGGTCGCGGGGCCCGCGTAGCGCGGGATGCGGGAGGAGTCGACCGGTCCGCGCGGCGTCTGCTCGGTGCTCATGGGGGTGCCCTTCTGGAGGTCCTACGGTGCGGTCCTTCGAGCGTAAGCGGGTGCCCGCGGGGCGCGAAGTGTAGATTTCATCCACACGGTGCCGATTTTTTGTACGGAGTATCCATGGACGTCCCCCGGCCGGGCCCGGCTGCTGCGCCCGATCACCCCGTGGCGCCCGTGGCACTGGGGGCGCTGCTCGCGGACCGGGAGCTCGGGCTGCGGCATGTCGCGGGGCCGGCCGAGGCAGGGGTGCACGGCGTGCACGCCTCCGAGATGGCCGATCCTTCCCCCTATCTGCTGGGCGGGGAGCTGCTGCTGACCGCCGGAGCCGGGAACACCGGCCACGACGCGTACGTGGCCCGGCTGGTCGCGGCCGGGACCGCCGCCCTCGGGTTCGGTGTGGCCCCCGTCCACGAGGAGGTGCCGCCCGCGCTGGCCGAGGCCTGCGAGCGGCACGGGCTGCCGCTGCTGGAGGTACCGCCGCAGACCCGGTTCACGGCCGTCGCCCGCGCCGTCTGGCGGCTCATGGCCGAGGCGCGGACCCGCGAGCTGCGCCGGGTCACCGAAGCCCAGCAGGCCCTGGCCGCCGCGGCCGCCCGCCCCGATCCGGTCCCGGCGGTGCTGGCCCGGCTCGCGGCGAGCCTCGGCGGGCACGTACGGCTGTGGCCCGGCGGCCGGGCCGCGGGCAGCCCGCCGCCGCCGGAGGCCCGGTCCGTACCCGCGGCCCTCGACGCGCTGCTGGCCCGCGTCGGCCGCGCCGAGGGTCCCGCGACCGCCACCGACCAGGCCGACGGCTGGCACCTGGCCGCGTACGCCCTCGGCCGCCACGGCGCGCTCGGCACGGCCACCCCGGCCCGGACCCCGGGCGACCACACCGTCGCCTCGGTCGCCGCCGTCCTGCTGGCCCTGCTCACCGCCGACCGGCCGGCCGGGGCCGAGGCCGCCGCGCTGGCCCGGCTGCTGCTGGGCGGCTCCCCCGCCGAGGCGCTGGCCGGGCCCGGGCCCTGGTACGCCGTCCACGCCCGCGGCGGCGCCGATCCGCAGGCCCTCGCCGCCGCGCTGGGCACCGTACTGCTGGACCCGGCCGATCCGGCGGTACGGCTCCTCACCGACCGGGAGCCCTCCGCGCAGCCCGGGTGGCGGCTCGGGGTGAGCGCCCCCGCCGGACCCGATGCCCTGGCCACGGCGGACACGCAGGCCCGCCGGGCGCTGGAGCGGGCGGAGGCGGCCCGCACTGCGCTCGTCCGGCACACCGGCGCGGGGCTCGGCGCCCTGGTGGACCCCGCCGAGGCCCGCGCCCACGCCGAGGCCCTGCTCGCCCCGCTGCCCACGGCGCACCGGGAGACCCTGCGCGCCTGGCTGGCGCACCACGGCAGCTGGGACCGGACGGCCGCGGCCCTCGGCGTCCACCGCAACACCGTCCGCCAGCGCATCGCGCGGGTCGCCGCCCTGCTCGGCAGCGATCTCGACGACCCGGACACCCGGATGGAGCTGTGGTTCGCGCTGACCCGGGACACGGAGGCCTGAGCGCCGCGGCCCCGGGGCGGCTGCGCCGTACGGATGGACTCGGGCCGTACGGCGGCCGGTGCGGTGCCCGGCGGTGCACGGCGGCCTACGTTCGCACTGTCTCCCCGGCCCCTCCCCGAAAGGCACCCTCGTGCGATCGATCCGCCTCGCCCTGACCGCTCTCGCCGCCGGCGGCATGCTCCTGGCCGGCGCGTCCGCCGCCTGCGCCGACGACAACTTCGTCGTGTACGCGCCGATCGACAACACGTACTCGATCGTCTTCGGCGACCTGTCCCAGGTGGCCGCCGACGACGTGTTCAACGCGGGCCGCGACAACACGGTCGGCTCCCACAACGGCGCGGCGCCGACCGGTGACATCGGCATGGCGGCGCTGCCCGGGACCCAGGTCCTGAGCAACGAGGCCCTGATGCAGGGTGCCGCCGGCCAGTGGACCGGCACGGTCCTCGGCAAGTAGGCCCGGGCGCCGGGTGTCCGGCGGCCCGCACCGCCGGGCCGCCGGACATCACACCCGGTCCCCCTCCCCGACTCTGGACAGCCCGCCCAACCCACGGGTAACTTAATAGTCTGAGCAAGCGCTTAGACACGGCGCGACAGCGCGACGGGCGACAGGATCGAGGAGGCGGCTGTGCGCCGTACCGTTTTCAACGAGGACCACGAGGCGTTCCGCGAGACCATCCGCGCCTTCATAGAGGCCGAGGTCGTCCCCGTCTACGACGAGTGGTTCGCGGCCGGCCAGGCCCCGCGCGACTTCTACTACAAGCTCGGCGAGCTGGGCGTCTTCGGCATCAACGTCCCCGAGGAGTTCGGCGGCGCCGGCCTGGACACCCACAAGTTCGAGGCCGTCCTGTACGAGGAGACCTCCCGCGCGGGCGTCAACTTCGGCGGTTCCGGCGTGCACGTGCTGCTCGCCCTCCCCTACATCAAGATGCTGGCCGACACCGAGCAGAAGAAGCGCTTCCTGCCGAAGTTCGTCTCCGGTGAGGAGATGTGGGCCCTCGCGATGACCGAACCGGGCACCGGCTCCGACGTCGCGGGCATGAAGACCACCGCCAAGCTCTCCGAGGACGGCACGCACTACGTCCTCAACGGCTCCAAGACCTTCATCACCGGTGGCGTGCACGCCGACCGCGTGATCGTCTGCGCCCGCACCTCCGCCCCGAGCGAGGACGACCGCCGCTTCGGCATCTCCCTGTTCGCCGTGGACACCAAGTCCGAGGGCTACTCCATCGGCCGCAAGCTCGACAAGCTGGGCCTGAAGACCTCCGACACCGCCGAGCTGGCCTTCGTCGACGTCAAGGTCCCGATCGAGGACCTGCTCGGCGAGGAGGGCAAGGGCTTCTACTACCTCGGCCACAACCTGGCCTCCGAGCGCTGGGGCATCGCGTTCGGCGCGTACGCCCAGGCCGCCGCGGCCGTCCGGTTCGCCCAGCAGTACGTCACCGACCGCACCGTCTTCGGCAAGCCGGTCGCGCACTTCCAGAACACCAAGTTCGAGCTGGCCGCCTGCCAGGCCGAGGTGGACGCCGCCCAGGCCGTCGCGGACCGCGCCCTGGAGGCCCTGGACGCCGGCGAGCTGACCCCCGCGGAGGCCGCCTCCGCGAAGCTGTTCTGCACCGAGGTCGCGCACCGTGTGATCGACCGCTGCCTCCAGCTGCACGGCGGCTACGGCTACATGAACGAGTACCCGATCGCCCGCCTGTACGCCGACAACCGCGTCAACCGCATCTACGGCGGCACCAGCGAGATCATGAAGTCCATCATCGCCAAGTCGATGGGCCTGTAAGGGCCCTTCGGGACAAGGGACTTACCCTTCCCCTCATGAACGAGGCACTGACGACCCTCCTTGATCTGCTCGACCTCGAGCAGATCGAGGAGAACATCTTCCGCGGTACCAGCCGTTCGGCGCTGGTACCGCGCGTCTTCGGCGGCCAGGTCGCGGCCCAGGCCCTGGTCGCGGCCGGCCGGACCGTGCCCGAGGACCGCACCGCGCACTCGCTGCACTCGTACTTCCTGCGCGCCGGGGATCCGGGCGCGCCGATCGTCTACGCGGTCGACCGGATCCGCGACGGACGCTCCTTCACCACCCGCCGGGTCGTCGCCGTCCAGCACGGCCAGCCGATCTTCCACCTCTCCGCGTCCTTCCAGACGTACGAGGACGGCCTCGACCACCAGGCCGCGATGCCGGACGCGCCCGATCCGGAGACCCTGCCGACGGCCGAGGAGTCCCTGCCCGCGTACCGGGAGATCTTCCGCGACCCGGGCACGGTGGAGCGGCTGATCGAGGCGCGCGGCGCGGTGGACCTGCGGTACGCGACCGTCCCGCCCTGGGGCAGCGTCGGCGAGCCGGTCGAGCCGCGCTCGCAGGTGTGGTTCCGTACGGCCGGCAAGCTGGAGAGCGACGACGCGCTCCTGCACACCTGCCTGGCCACGTACGTCTCGGACATGACCCTGCTCGACTCGGTGCTGCTCGCGCACGGCCGGGGCGGCTGGGCGGTCGGCGACGTGGTGGGCGCCTCGCTGGACCACGCGATGTGGTTCCACCGGCCGTTCCGTGCCGACGAGTGGCTGCTGTACGACCAGGAGTCCCCGTCGGCGGCTGCCGGGCGGGGCCTCGGCCAGGCCCGCATCTGGACGCAGGACGGGCGGCTCGCCGTGACCGTCATCCAGGAGGGCGTGGTGCGCGTCCCGCGCGCCTGATGCCGCAACACCCTGCGGGCCGGGCACCGCGTGGGCTCGGCCACAGTGCGGAACTGACCGGGCGGGCCGGGCGTCGGCTGGAAGCATGATCGCTTTGCTCTTCACCCTCGCCCTGGTCTCCCCGTTCGTGGGCGTCCTGGTCCTCGGCCGGCTCGCCGTCCACCTGGTGGTCACGGTCCGGCGGCGCTCCGCCGCGGACCTGCTCGGCGCGGGCACCTTCCTGCTGGCCGCCCTCCTCGCCCTGTGCGCCGCCGGGTCGGTCTACATCTGGGGCGTGTCGTACGGCGTGTACGTCCTCGATCCCGACGAGGTGTGCGGATACGCCCAGTGGGGCGAGCACGAGAAGACGGTCGTCTGGGAGTCGTCGTTCCCGCTCTCCGTCCACTGTGCGGACCACCCCGGGGATCCGGGCGGGCGGCAGCTGATCCCCGGCTGGGTGAACCCGGCCTTCGTGGCCGCCGCCGCGACCGCCGCGCTCTGCACGTGCGCGGCACCGTTCGCGGCCGTGCTGCGGCGCAAGGCGCCCGGGGGCCGGACGGCGACCCCGTCGGGTGTCGCCGACCCGTCGGGTGTCGCTGACCCGTCGGCCTGAGCACCGGCCCTACCGTCACCTCATGCCCGAGGAATCCGAAAGCGTCGGTACGGTCGTCGTCGCCGTGGTCACCAATCTGGGGATCGCGGCGGCCAAGGCGTTCGGCGGCATCGTCAGCGGGTCGAGCGCGATGCTGTCGGAGGCCGCGCACTCGGTGGCCGACACGGTGACGGAGGTCCTGCTGCTGGCCGCGCTGAAACGGAGCGCGCGGCCCGCGGACGAGGCCCACCCGCTGGGCTACGGGCCGGAGCGGTACATCTGGGCGCTGCTCGCGTCGATCGCGACGTTCGCCGGCGGCGCGGTGTTCTCCGTGTACGACGGGATCCACACGCTGGTGCAGGGCGAGGAGCCGGGCGACCCCGCGCTCTCGTACGCGGTCCTCGCCGTGGCCTTCGTACTGGAGGGCTACTCGCTGCTGGTGGCCTGGCGGCAGATGCGGGGCGAGGCGGCCCGGATGCGGGCCCCGCTGGGCGAGTACGTGAAGCACACCCCGGACACGGCGGTGAAGGCGGTGCTGCTGGAGAACGTGGCCGCGCTGATCGGGCTCGTCCTGGCGGCGGGCGGCCTGCTGGGGGCGCAGCTCACCGGGTCGGGAGTGTCCGACGGGATCGCGTCGCTGCTGATCGGGCTGCTGCTGGTGGCGGTGGCGTGGGAGCTGGGCCGCTCGAACGCCCAGTACCTAATCGGGCGGCCGCTGCCTGCGGCGATGCGGGCCGAGGTGCGGGAGGAACTGCTGACCGTGCCGCACATCGAGGGCGTGCTGGAGCTGACGACGCTGGTGCAGGGGCCGTCCGAGGTGCTGATCGCGGCGAAGATCGACTTCCACGACCTGGCGTCGGCCCGGCAGGTGGAGGCGGCGTGCGAGGACGCGGAGGAGCAGCTGCGGGAGCGGTGGCCGGCCGTCCGCCGGGTGTACCTGGACCCGACGCCCGGCCCCGACGCCGAGGTCCGGCCCCAAGTCCGGCCCGAGGCCAGGTCCTAGGCCTGGGCCTGCTGTCCGTTCTCCGGGCGGGCCTTGAGTTTGGCCCAGATCGCCGCGAGCGCGGCTATGTCCGCGTCGTCGAGGCGGTCGTCGAAGGCCTCGGCGAGGGCCTCGCGGCGGGTGGCGTCGGCCTCTGCGAAGGCGCGGCGGCCCGCGTCGGTGAGGGCGATCCGCACGGACCGGGCGTCCGTCGGGGAGGGGACCCGTTCGATCAGACCGCGGGCCCGGAGCGAATCGGCGACGCGGGACACCTGGCTCCGGCTGAGCAGCGTCCTGGCGCCCAGCTCGGAGGGGGCGACGGGCTCGTTCTGGGCGTACAGCCACAGCATCACCTCGAACCACGACAGCGGCAGGTCGTGGCGGCGGGTGAGGGCCTGGTCCACCCGGGCGGTGAGGGTGGTACCCGCCCAGACCAGGCCGTAGAAGGCGTAGTCGCGGGAGGTGAGTCCCCCCATGCTGAGCTCGTTGTTCGCCATGGCAGCAGAATACCCGGGTTGCGTGCACACGCACACAAAGTTAATGTGTGTGTGCACGCACAAATCTAGGGAGACTCTTTCATGAGCACAGCCACGAGCACCAAGACCGTCCTCATCACCGGCACCTCCTCCGGCATCGGCCTGGCCGCCGCGGTCGCCGCCGCCCGGGCGGGCTGGCACACCGTCGCCACGATGCGGGACACCTCGCGCGCCGACGCCCTGACCAAGGCCGCCGCCGAGGCCGGCGTCTCCGGCCTGGTCCAGGTCAAGCGGCTCGACGTGACCGACGCGGACTCCGTGGCCTCCTGCGTGGCCGAGGTCGTCGCCGAGCACGGGCACCTCGACGCGGTCGTGAACAACGCGGGCGCAGGCTTCGTCGGCACCATCGAGCAGCACAGCATGGAGCAGCTGCGGTCCGTCATGGAGGTCAACTTCTTCGGCGTCGCCGAACTCACCCGGGCCGCGCTGCCCCACCTGCGCGCCTCGGGGGGCCGGGTCATCACCGTGACGAGCGTCGGCGGCGTGATCGGCCAGCCGTTCAACGAGTCCTACTGCGCGGCCAAGTTCGCCGTCGAGGGCTTCATGGAGGCCCTCGCCCCGGTCGCCGCCTCCGCGGGCGTCCAGGTGGCCGTCGTCGAACCGGGCGCCGTCTCCAGCGAGTTCGTGAACAACGTCGGACTCGACATCCCGGCGCTGCTCACCCAGGCGGGTCCCTACGCCCCGGCGCTCGAGGGCTACATCAACCACGCCATGCAGTCCTTCGGCAGCGACACCGCGCAGACCCCGGAGCAGGCGGCGGCGCCGGTCGTCGACGCGCTGACCGCCGAGAAGATGCCGTTCCGGATCCAGACCTCCGACTGGGCCCGCGACTTCGTGGCCATGAAGCTCGCCGACCTCGACGGCTCGGCCGTGCAGACCGAGATGACCGACTGGCTGGGCTAGGGAGACGACACGACCCGGTACGGGCCGCAAACACCGGCGGGGCTCTGGCCGAGGCCCCGCCGGGCCCCGGCTACAGCAGGCCGGCGGCGGAGAGCAGGTACGCCACCATCGGGTCGTAGAAGCGCGGGTCGCGGACGTGGTCGTCGAGCGGGACCGCCACCTGGAGCGTGCCCTCCGCCTCGCCGATGAACAGCGCGGGGTCGTTGCAGTCCGCGTAGCCCACCGCGTCCAGCCCGCGCTGCGCCGCGCACCCCGCCCAGCCGTGGTCGGCGACGACCAGGTCCGGCTGGGGGCGGTTCGCCGCCGCCAGGCCGTCCAGGATCGCGGCCATCGGCTCCGGGGAGTGCGTGTGCCACAGCGTGGCCCCGCGCTCCAGCACGGCGACGTCCGCGAACTGCCACACCGAGCCCTCGTCCGCGACCAGGCCGGGCGGGATGACCACGATCTCGCAGCCCGCGGCGCGCAGCGCGGCCGCCGTCGCCCGGTGGACGTCCAGCAGGCCGCCCGGGTGCCCCGTGGCCAGCAGCACGCTCTGCCGGTCCAGGGCCGCCTTGCGCAGCCGCGCCGCCATCCGGTCCAGGCCGGAGACGGTCAGCTCCGGGTCGATGGTGTCCTGGCCGAAGCGGTACGCGGCGTCGTCGACGACCCCGACCCGCTCCGCCATGACGGCGAGCACGTCCTGCTCGTCCGCCCAGCGGTCGCCGAGCTCCAGGCCCAGCCAGTAGTGCCGGTCGCCGTTGGCGAGCTTGCGGTAGTGCGACAGGTTGTTCTCGCGGGGCGTGGCGACCTGGCCCGCGATCCGGGTGCGGACCAGGTGGTCGACGAGTTCGGCGCGGCTCGGCGGTTCAACTGACGGTGCGGGCGTCTCTATCGGCTTCGGCATGCGGCCCATTCTGCCGCCGCCGCGCCCGAGGCGTCGGTGCCATTCCGACCAGCGGACGCGTCGTTTCACCCCGACAGCGCCCCGAACGCCCCGTGCGCCAGTCGCCGCAGCAGCGATTCCGTCGCCTCCCGGCCGAGCGCCGCCAGGTGCGGCGTGGAGTTGAGCAGGCCGAAGACGGCGTGGACGGACACCCGTACCTCCGCCTCGGCGACCGCCGGGTGCAGTTCCCGTACGACCTCCACCCACAGCTCCACGTATTTGCGCTGGAGCTGCCGTACGAGCTTGCGGTCGGTCTCCCGCAGCCGGTCCAGCTCCCGGTCGTGCAGGGTGATCAGCGCCCGGTCGTCGAGGGCGAAGTCGATGTGGCCGTCGATGAGCGAGGCCAGTACGCCGTCCGGGTCGCCCGCGGCCGCGGCCACCCGGTGGCGGCCGCCGGTCAGCAGCCGCTCGCTGATCCCGACCAGCAGCTCCGCGAGCATGGCGTCCTTGCCCGCGAAATGGCGGTACAGGCCGGGGCCGCTGATGCCCACCGCGGCCCCTATCTCGTCCACGCCGACGCCGTGGAACCCGCGCTCGGCGAAGAGGCGGGCGGCCTCACTGAGGATCTGCTCGCGCCGGGTCGGGGCGGCCGCTCTGGTGCTCATGGGAATCCATTCTAGACAGGGCCGTTAGCGCTCGTTAACCTAGGCGGTACATGCGTTAACGCTCATTAACAGCGTGCACCGAGCAAGGGAGCTCGACCGATGCAGCAGGCACCAGTGCTGACGAGCGCCGCGGACCCGGCGTCCGAGGCCTGGCGGACCAACGAGGCCGCCCACCGCGAGCTCGCCGAGGGGCTGCGGTCCCGGCTCGAAGCGGCCCGGCTCGGCGGCGGCGAGAAGGCCCGCGCCCGCCACACCGCCCGCGGGAAGCTGCTCCCCCGCGACCGCGTGGACACCCTCCTGGACCCCGGGTCCCCCTTCCTGGAGCTGGCCCCGCTGGCCGCCGAGGGCATGTACGGGGGCGCGGCCCCGGCCGCCGGGGTCATCGCGGGCATCGGCCGGGTCAGCGGCCGCGAGTGCGTGATCGTCGCGAACGACGCCACCGTCAAGGGCGGCACGTACTACCCGATGACCGTCAAGAAGCACCTCCGCGCCCAGGAGGTGGCCCTGGAGAATCGTCTCCCCTGCCTCTACCTGGTCGACTCGGGCGGCGCCTTCCTGCCCATGCAGGACGAGGTCTTCCCCGACCGGGAGCACTTCGGCCGCATCTTCTACAACCAGGCCCGCATGTCGGGGGCCGGCATCCCGCAGATCGCCGCCGTCCTGGGCTCCTGCACGGCGGGCGGCGCGTACGTCCCGGCGATGAGCGACGAGGCCGTCATCGTCCGCGGCCAGGGCACGATCTTCCTCGGCGGCCCGCCGCTGGTGAAGGCCGCCACCGGCGAGGTGGTCACGGCCGAGGAGCTCGGCGGCGGCGAGGTCCACTCCCGGATCTCGGGCGTCACCGACCACCTCGCGCAGGACGACGCGCACGCGCTGCGGATCGTACGGAACATCGTGGCGACCCTGCCGGAGCGCGGGGCCCTGCCCTGGTCGGTCGAGGCGCCGGAAGAGCCGAAGGTGGACCCGTACGGGCTGTACGGCGCGGTCCCGGTCGACTCGCGCACCCCCTACGACGCCCGCGAGATCATCGCCCGGATCGTGGACGGCTCCCGCTTCCAGGAGTTCAAGTCGGAGTTCGGGCAGACGCTGGTCACCGGTTTCGCCCGGATCCACGGCCACCCGGTCGGGATCGTCGCCAACAACGGCATCCTGTTCTCCGAATCCGCCCAGAAGGGCGCGCACTTCATCGAGCTGTGCGACCAGCGCGGGATCCCGCTCCTGTTCCTCCAGAACATCTCGGGCTTCATGGTCGGCCGCGACTACGAGGCCGGCGGCATCGCCAAGCACGGCGCCAAGATGGTCACGGCCGTGGCCTGCACCCGGGTCCCGAAGCTGACCGTGGTCGTCGGCGGTTCGTACGGCGCGGGCAACTACTCGATGTGCGGCCGGGCGTACTCGCCGCGGTTCCTGTGGATGTGGCCTAACGCCAAGATCTCCGTGATGGGCGGCGAACAGGCCGCGTCCGTGCTCGCCACGGTCAAGCGGGACCAGATCGAGGGCGCCGGCCAGGAGTGGCCGCTCGAGGACGAGGAGGCCTTCAAGGCCCCGGTCCGCGCGCAGTACGAGGAGCAGGGCAACGCCTACTACGCCACCGCGCGGCTGTGGGACGACGGGGTCATCGACCCGATGGAGACCCGGCAGGTGCTGGGACTGGCCCTGACCGCGTGCGCGAACGCCCCGCTGGGCGACGCGGGCTTCGGCATCTTCCGAATGTGACGTGTGACGTGAGGACTTCTTCGATGTTCAGCACTGTTCTGGTCGCGAACCGGGGCGAGATCGCGGTCCGGGTCATCCGCACGCTGCGGGAGCTCGGGGTGCGGTCCGTGGCCGTCTTCAGCGACGCGGACGCGGACGCACGGCACGTACGGGAGGCCGACACGGCCGTCCGGATCGGCCCGGCGGCGGCCGCCGAGAGCTACCTGTCGGTGGAGCGGCTGCTCGACGCGGCGCGGCGCACGGGGGCCGAGGCCGTCCACCCGGGTTACGGCTTCCTCGCCGAGAACGCGGCGTTCGCCCAGGCCTGCGCCGACGCCGGGCTCGCCTTCATCGGGCCGCCGGCCTCGGCGATCTCCCTGATGGGCGACAAGATCCGCGCCAAGGAGACCGTGAAGGCGGCCGGGGTCCCGGTCGTGCCCGGCTCCTCGGGCAGCGGCCTGACGGACGCCGAACTGGTCGCGGCCGCCGAGAAGATCGGCATGCCGGTGCTGCTGAAGCCCTCGGCGGGCGGCGGCGGCAAGGGCATGCGGCTGGTCCGCGACGCCGGCCTGCTGGGCGAGGAGATCGCGGCGGCGCGCCGCGAAGCGCGCTCCTCGTTCGGCGACGACACGCTGCTCGTGGAGCGGTGGGTGGACCGGCCCCGGCACATCGAGATCCAGGTGCTGGCGGACGCGCACGGGAACGTGGTGCACCTGGGCGAGCGCGAGTGCTCGCTGCAGCGGCGCCACCAGAAGGTGATCGAGGAGGCCCCGTCGGTCCTGCTCACGCCGGAACTGCGGGCCTCCATGGGCGCGGCGGCGGTGGAGGCGGCGCGCTCGTGCGGGTACGTCGGCGCGGGCACGGTGGAGTTCATCGTCCCGGGCGGGGACCCGTCCTCGTACTACTTCATGGAGATGAACACCCGGCTCCAGGTGGAGCACCCGGTGACGGAGCTGATCACCGGGCTGGACCTGGTGGAACAGCAGCTGCGGGTCGCCTCCGGCGCGGCGCTGGGCTTCGAGCAGTCGCAGGTCCGGCTGACCGGGCACGCGATCGAGGCCCGCGTGTGCGCGGAGGACCCGGCGCGGGGCTTCCTGCCGTCCGGCGGTACGGTCCTGGCCCTGTCGGAGCCGAACGGGGGCTCGGTGCGCACCGACTCCGGGCTGACGGCGGGCGTGCCGGTGGGGTCGACGTACGACCCGATGCTGTCGAAGGTGATCGCGTACGGGCCGGACCGGGCCGCGGCCCTGCGGGTGCTGCGGGGTGCTCTGGCCGACACCGTGATCCTGGGTGTCCAGACCAACGCGGGGTTCCTGCGCAGGCTGCTGGCGCACCCGGACGTCGTCTCCGGGGACCTGGACACCGGGCTGGTGGAGCGGGACCTACCGTCCCTCCTCCCGGACGGGGTCCCGGACGAGGTGTACGCGGCGGCTGCGCTGCTGGTGGGCCCCCACCCCGCCCCTTCCCGAAACCCTGCCGGGGGCTCGGGGGACCGGAGCTGGGTCGACCCGTTCGACTCCGCCAACGGCTGGCGCCTCGGCGGCACCCCCGCCTGGACGGTCCGCCACTTCCGTCTCCCGGGCCAGGACCCGGTAGCGGTCCGTACCCGGCCGGCCGGGACAGGCTCGGGCACCGAGCTCCTCCTGGAGGCGGCCGGGTCTGCAGCGCAGCCTCTACCCGCACCCATCGGCGGCGCCGGCCAAAATCCGGCCCCGCCGGCGATCGAGGCGAGGGGTCCGGGGCAGAGCCCCGGGACACCGGCCCGCGGACGGATCGTCAGCCGCACCCCGGATCAGGTCACCGTCGAACTCGACGGCGTCACCCACCGGTTCAGCCACGCCCCCTCCCCGGAGGGGACCTGGCTCGGGCGCGACGGAGACAGCTGGCACGTCCAGCACCACGACCCCGTATCCGCTCACGGCGCGGCGAGCGCAGGGGCCGACACCCTGGCCGCCCCCATGCCCGGCACGGTCACCGTCGTCAAGGTGACCGTCGGCGACAAGGTGGCCGCCGGGCAGAGCCTGCTCGTCGTCGAGGCGATGAAGATGGAGCACGTCATCTCCGCCCCCCACTCCGGCACGGTCACCGAGCTGGACGTCTCCCCCGGCACGACCGTCGCCATGGACCAGGTCCTGGCCGTCGTCACCCCGGACGAGGAAGACGAGAAGGAAGAAGGGGAGGCCAAGTGAACCGGCTGCCCATGACCGTCCCGGCGCCCGGGCTGCCGGCCCGGGTCCGCATCCACGAGGTCGGCGCCCGCGACGGGCTGCAGAACGAGAAGACAGCCGTACCCACCCAGGTGAAGGCCGAGTTCATCCACCGGCTGGCCGCGGCCGGGCTGACCACCGTCGAGGCGACCAGCTTCGTGCACCCCAAGTGGGTGCCCCAACTGGCGGACGCCGAGGAACTGTTCCCGCAGCTCCGGGATCTGGCCGGGGTCCACCTCCCCGTCCTGGTCCCCAACGAGCGCGGGCTCGACCGCGCCCTGGCCCTCGGCGCGGACCGCATCGCCGTCTTCGGCTCGGCGACCGAGACCTTCGCCTCGCGCAACCTCAACCGGACCGTCGCCGAGTCCCTCGCCATGTTCGAGCCCGTCGTGGCCCGCGCCAAGGAGGGCGGGGCGCACGTCCGCGGCTACCTCTCCATGTGCTTCGGCGACCCCTGGGAGGGCGCCGTCCCGGTCCACCAGGTGGTCCGCGTGGCCAAGGCCCTGCTCGACCTGGGATGCGACGAGCTCAGCCTCGGCGACACCATCGGCGTCGCCACCCCGGGCCACGTCCAGGCCCTCCTCGACGAACTGGGCGAGGAGGGCGTGCCGACCGACCGGATCGGCGTGCACTTCCACGACACCTACGGCCAGGCCCTGTCCAACACCCTCGCCGCGCTCCAGCACGGAGTGAGCACCGTCGACGCCTCCGCAGGCGGCCTCGGCGGCTGCCCGTACGCGAAGAGCGCCACCGGCAACCTCGCCACCGAGGACCTGGTGTGGATGCTCGACGGCCTCGGCATCGAGACCGGCGTCGACCTGGCCGCCCTCACCGCCACGAGCGTGTGGATGGCCGAACAGCTGGGACGCCCCAGCCCCTCCCGTACCGTCCGCGCCCTCTCCCACAAGGAGTAACGAAGACATGTCCCTCGACCACCGGCTCACCCCCGAGCACGAGGAACTCCGCCGTACCGTCGAGGCGTTCGCGCACGACGTGATCGCCCCCAAGATCGGTGACCTGTACGAGCGGCACGAGTTCCCGTACGAGATCGTCCGCGAGATGGGCCGCATGGGCCTGTTCGGCCTGCCCTTCCCGGAGGAGTACGGCGGCATGGGCGGCGACTACCTCGCCCTCGGCATCGCCCTGGAGGAGCTGGCCCGCGTCGACTCCTCGGTCGCCATCACCCTGGAGGCGGGCGTCTCGCTCGGCGCCATGCCCCTCTACCTCTTCGGCACCGAGGAGCAGAAGCAGCAGTGGCTGCCGAAGATGTGCGCCGGCGAGGTGCTCGGCGCCTTCGGCCTGACCGAGCCGGACGGCGGCTCCGACGCCGGCGGCACCCGCACGACGGCCGTCAAGGACGGCGACGAGTGGGTGATCAACGGCTCGAAGTGCTTCATCACCAACTCCGGTACGGACATCACCGGTCTGGTCACCGTCACCGCCGTGACGGGCCGCAAGGCGGACGGCCGCCCGGAGATCTCCTCGATCATCGTGCCGTCCGGCACCCCCGGCTTCACGGTGGCCGCCCCGTACTCCAAGGTCGGCTGGAACGCGTCGGACACGCGCGAGCTGGCGTTCGACAACGTACGGGTGCCGCTGGCCAACCTGGTCGGCCAGGAGGGCCGCGGCTACGCCCAGTTCCTGCGGATCCTCGACGAGGGCCGCATCGCGATCTCGGCGCTCGCCACCGGCCTCGCGCAGGGCTGCGTGGACGAGTCGGTGAAGTACGCGAAGGAGCGCAAGGCGTTCGGCCGGCCCATCGGCGACAACCAGGCCATCCAGTTCAAGCTGGCGGACATGGAGATGCGCGCCCACATGGCGCGGATCGGCTGGCGTGACGCGGCCTCCCGCCTCGTGGCCGGGGAGCCGTTCAAGAAGGAGGCGGCGATCGCGAAGCTGTACTCCTCGACGGTCGCCGTCGACAACGCGCGCGAGGCCACCCAGATCCACGGCGGCTACGGGTTCATGAACGAGTACCCCGTGGCGCGCATGTGGCGGGACTCCAAGATCCTGGAGATCGGCGAGGGCACCAGCGAGGTGCAGCGCATGCTCATCGCCCGTGAGCTGGGCTTCGCCGGCTAGACAGCGCGGACCGCGGTACCACGAGGGGGCCCTGAGGGAACTTAGGGCCCCCTTACCGTTTTCGGCCAAGGTTAGGCTAACCTTCCCTGCGAACGGCCCAGTGGCCGCCCGGCACGCACGAAAGCGGACATAGACATGCCCAAGTCCCGTACCTCCTGCCTTTCCCGTCGCGGCCTCATCGCCGCCGGCGGCGCCCTCGGCCTCGTCGCGGCCCTCACCGCGTGCGGCGGCTCCGACTCGGCGAAGAGCGCGGCGGGCGACAAGGACAAGGGCAGTGCGACCTCGGGTGCCTGGACCTTCAAGGACGACCTCGGCAAGGACATCAGCCTCAAGGCCAAGCCGAAGAACATCGTGGCCTACACCGGCACCGCCGCCGCGCTCTACGACTACGGCGTCCAGGTCAAGGGCGTCTTCGGCCCGACCAGGACCGCCGACGGCAAGGCCGACACGACGGCCGGCTCGATGGACATCTCCAAGGTCGAGATCCTCGGCAACGTCTACGACGAGTTCAACGTCGAGAAGTACGCGGCCCTCCAGCCCGAGCTGCTGGTCACCAACACCTGGGACGGCAGCTACTGGTTCGTCCCGGAGGCCTCCAAGGACAAGATCCTGAAGCTGGCCCCGGCCGCCGCGATCGGCGTGGGCGGCAACGTCTCCCTGGACAAGGCGCTGGAGCGCACGGCCGACCTCGCCAAGTCCCTGGGCGCCGACCTGAACACCAAGCAGACCGCCGACGCCAAGGCCCGCTTCGAGTCGGCCGCCACCAAGGTCCGCGAGGCCACGAAGGCCAACCCGGGCGTCAAGGTGCTCGTCGGCTCCGGCTCCGCCGACCTGTTCTACGTCTCCACCCCGAAGACCTCGGCCGACCTGAAGTACTTCGAGACCCTCGGCGTCGAGTTCGTCACCCCGGAGCAGGACAAGCTGGACGCCGGCGGCTTCTTCGAGAGCCTCAGCTGGGAGAACGCCGGCAAGTACAAGGCCGACCTGGTCCTGCTCGACAACCGCACCGGCACCCTGCAGCCGCAGGAGCTGAAGGCCAAGCCGACCTGGACCGAGCTGCCCGCCGTCAAGGCCGGCCAGGTCGCCCCGCGCGTGACCGAGCCGATCTACTCGTACGACAAGTGCGCCCAGATCCTCGAGGACCTCGCGAAGTCCATCCAGAACGCCAAGAAGGTCAGCTGATCCTCGGCGCCCCGACCCGGCGCCGTTTCCACTGACGAGGGGGACTCTCCGCATGACCGCCACCGCATCCGGCGCCACGGCGTCCGGCGCCACCGCATCCGACACCGCCCCGGCCGCCGCCCACTTCCGGTTCTTCGCACTCGAAGTGCTCCGCACGCGCCGGCTCGGGCACTCGTTCCTGCGGGTCACGTTCGGCGGGGAGTCCCTGTCGGGCTTCCGCTCGGGCGGCTACGACCAGAGCCTCTCGCTCTTCCTGCCGCCCGCCCACCAGGAGCACACCGTGCTCCCGTCCACGGACGAGGACACCTGGTTCGCGGCCTGGCGCGCCATGCCGGACGAGGAACGGCCGGTGATGCGCTCGTACACCGTGCGCGAGCAGCGCCGTACGCCCGGGGGCGCCGACGAGGTCGACATCGACTTCGTGCTCCACGGGGACGCGTCCCCCGCGTCGCAGTGGGCCGGGCGGGCGGTGACCGGCCGCCGGATCATGGCGATCGGCCCGGCCGTCGCGGAGAACAAGTCCGTACGGTTCCAGCCGCCGGCCGGCACCGACGCACTGCTCATGTACGCGGACGAGACCGCGCTCCCCGCGGCCGCCGCGATCCTGGACCGGCTCCCCGCCGGGACCCGGGTCGCCGCGTGGTTCGAGGTGCCGCACGCCGACGACCGGCTCGCGCTGCCGACGCTCGCCGACGCGGACATCACCTGGATCGTGCGGGAGCGCGGCGCGGGCAAGGAGCGCACCGAGCGCGTGCTGGAGGCGCTCCGGGCGGCCGAACTGCCGGTGGCCGAAGCTCCGTACGCCTGGCTCGCGGGCGAGGCCGGCACGATCCGGGCGGTCCGCCGGCATGTCGTGCAGGAACGTTCCATCGACCGGCGGGCCGTGCGCTTCACCGGTTACTGGCGTCTCGGTGCGAGCGAGGAGGAACTCCTCGCCGAGGCGTACGCGGGCCAGGCGGCCAGCGAGGAACCCTCGTCCGAGCTGTAGCAACTCCCGCTTCCTCCACCCCTTTTCAGCGATGGGCCCCGGTTTCGGCCGGGGCCCATCGCTTTTTTGGCTCGAAGGTTAGGTTAGGCTAACCTAAGAATCACCTTCCCCACCCGCCGCTTTCCTGCCCGGAGGAACGTTGATGCGCTCGCATCTGCTGAATGAGACGACCGCGGACCTGTACCGGCGCGCCGTCACCGAAGGCGTCGAGCGCGTCGCTGCCAAACTCGCGACCACAGAACGGCCCCACAGCGGCATATCCGTCGACGAACTCGCCCCGGTCATCGACGGGATCGACCTGGACCGGCCCCTCGAAGACCCGGCCGCCGTCCTCGACGAGCTGGAAGAGGTCTACCTGCGCGACGCGGTGTACTTCCACCACCCGCGCTACCTGGGCCACCTCAACTGCCCGGTCGTCATCCCCGCCGTCCTCGGCGAGGCCGTCCTCTCGGCCGTCAACTCCTCCCTGGACACCTGGGACCAGTCCATCGGCGGCACGCTCATCGAGCGCCGCCTCGTCGACTGGACCGCGCAGCGCATCGGCCTCGGCCCGGAGGCGGACGGCATCTTCACCTCCGGCGGCAGCCAGTCCAACTTCCACGCACTGCTGCTGGCCCGCGACGAGGCCTGCCGCAAGGTCATGCAGAGCGGCGAGGGGGCGCCGGCGAAGTCCGAGGTCCTGCCCAAGCTGCGCATCTTCACCTCCGAGGCCAGCCACTTCAGCGTCAAGAAGTCGGCCGCCATGCTCGGGCTCGGCTACGAGGCCGTCATCGCCGTCCCGGTCGACCGGAACCGCCGCATGGACACCTCCGTGCTCGCCCTCGAGCTGGAGAACTGCGCCGCCGAGGGCCTGTTCCCGATGGCCGTCGTCGCCACCGCCGGCACCACCGACTTCGGGTCCATCGACCCGCTCCCCGAGATCGCCCGCCTGGCCGCCGAGCACTCCGTGTGGATGCACGTGGACGCCGCGTACGGCTGCGGACTGCTGATCTCCCCCACCCGCCGGCACCTGCTCGACGGCATCGAACGGGCCGACTCGGTCACCGTCGACTACCACAAGTCGTTCTTCCAGCCGGTCAGTTCCAGCGCGATGCTGGTCCGCGACCGCGACACCCTGGGGCACGCCACGTACCACGCGGACTACCTCAACCCCCGCCGCATGGTGCAGGAGCGGATCCCGAACCAGGTCGACAAGTCCATCCAGACCACGCGCCGCTTCGACGCGCTCAAGCTCTGGATGACCCTGCGCACCATGGGCGCCGACGGCCTCGGCTCGCTCTTCGACGAGGTCATCGACCTGGCCGCGGCCGGCTGGGACGTCATCGACGCCGACCCCCGCTTCGAGGTCGTCGTGAGGCCCCAGATCTCCACCCTGGTCTTCCGCTACGTGCCCCGCCCCGAGGGCGCCGACGTCCGCAAGGACCTCGTCGACGAGGCCAACCTGCACGCCCGCAAGGCGCTGTTCGCCTCCGGCGAGGCGGTCGTCGCCGGCACCAAGGTGGACGGCGACCAGTACCTGAAGTTCACCCTCCTCAACCCGCAGACCACGACGGCCGACATCGCGGCCGTCCTCGACCTCCTCGCGTCCCACGCCGAGCAGTACCTGGGAGAATCCCTTGTCCACGCCTCGTGAGCCCCGCCGGCCGTTCGACTTCATCGGTATCGGCCTCGGTCCCTTCAACCTGGGACTCGCCTGCCTGACCGCTCCGATCGACGAGCTCGACGGCCTCTTCATCGAGACGAAGCCGCACTTCGAGTGGCACGCCGGGATGTTCCTGGACGGCGCGCACCTGCAGACGCCGTTCATGTCGGACCTGGTCACGCTGGCCGACCCGACCTCGCCCTTCTCGTTCCTGAACTACCTGAAGGACAAGGACCGGCTGTACTCGTTCTACATCCGGGAGAACTTCTACCCGCTGCGGACCGAGTACAACGACTACTGCCGCTGGGCCGCCGACCGCCTCGACAACGTGCAGTACTCCACCTCCGTCACGGAGGTCACGTACGACGAGCAGGCCGGACTGTACGAGGTCCACACCGACCGCGGCGAGACCCACCTGGCCCGCCGCCTGGTCCTGGGCACGGGAACCCCGCCGTTCGTCCCGCAGGCCTGCGCCGGTCTCGGCGGCGACTTCACGCACAACTCCGCGTACGTGCAGAACAAGGCGGAGCTCCAGCAGAAGAAGTCGATCACGCTGGTGGGCTCCGGCCAGAGCGCGGCGGAGATCTACCACGACCTGCTCTCCGAGATCGACGTGCACGGCTACCGGCTCAACTGGGTGACCCGCTCCCCGCGGTTCTTCCCGCTGGAGTACACGAAGCTGACCCTGGAGATGACCTCCCCGGAGTACGTGGACTACTTCCACGCCCTGCCCGAGGAGACCCGCTACCGGCTCGAGCACCAGCAGAAGAACCTCTTCAAGGGCATCGACGGCGAACTCGTCGACGCCATCTTCGACCTGCTCTACCAGAAGAAGGTCACCTCGCCGGGCCCGGTCCCGACCACCCTGCTGACCAACACCTCGCTGAACTCGGCGGCGTACGACACCACCACGGGCACGTACACCCTCGGGCTGCGCCAGGAGGAGCAGGAGCGCGACTTCTCCCTCGCCACCGAGGGCCTGATCCTCGCGACGGGCTACAAGTACACGCTCCCGGAGTTCCTGGACCCCGTCCGCGAGCGGCTCTCCTTCGACGGCCACGGCCGCCCCGACGCCGCCCGCAACTACAGCATCGACGTGACCGGCCGCGGGGTCTTCCTGCAGAACGGCACGGTCCACAACCACTCCATCACCTCGCCCGACCTGGGCATGGCCGCGTACCGCAACGCGTACATCATCGGAGAGCTCCTCGGCCGCGAGTACTACAAGGTCGAGAAGTCCATCGCGTTCCAGCAGTTCGCCGCCCCGGAAGGCCCGCACGCATGAGCACCACCGAAATCCTCTACGGCCGGGTCGACGCGGACCTCGGGACCTTCTCCGTGAGGCCGCTGGACCCCTTCGCCGACGCGGAGCTGCTGCACGGCTGGATCACCCACCCGAAGGCCTCGTTCTGGATGATGCAGGACGCCTCGCTGCCGGACGTCGAGCGCGAGTACATGCGGATCGCCGCCCACGCGCACCACCAGGCCTTCATCGGCCTGCACGAGGGCCGCCCGGCCTTCCTGATGGAGACGTACGACCCGGGCGAGCTGGAGCTCGTCGGCCTGTACGACGCCCTGCCCGGCGACGTCGGCATGCACTTCCTCGTCGCCCCGAGCGACACCCCGCTGCACGGCTTCACCCGCGCCGTCATCACCACGGTGATGGCCGCGGTCTTCGCCGACCCGGCCACCGAGCGCGTCGTGGTCGAGCCGGACGTCGCCAACACCGCCGTGCACGCCCTGAACGAGGCCGTCGGCTTCGTACCGGAGCGGCAGGTCACCAAGCCGGAGAAGGAAGCCCTGCTGAGCTTCTGCACCCGCGCGCAGTTCGAGGCGGCCACCGGCCTGACGGGAGCCTCCGTATGAGCCTCGCCGACGCGATCTCGCACCTCTCCCCCGAACTGTGGGCCCGCGCGAACCGCGCCCTGGTCCGCAAGGCCCTGGCGGAGTTCTCGCACGAGCGCCTGCTGACCCCGAAGCCGCTCGGCGACTCGGCGTACTCGGTCCTGAGCGACGACGGCACGGTGGAGTACCGCTTCACCGCGGCCCTCCACGCCCTGGACCACTGGGCGGTCGACGAGGCCTCCGTCACCCGCCACCGGGACGGCGCCGAGCTGCCCCTGGACGCGATCGACTTCCACATCGAGCTGAAGGACGCCCTCGGGCTGAGCGCCGAGGTCCTGCCGGTGTACCTGGAGGAGATCTCCTCCACCCTGGCGGGCGCGGGCTTCAAGTACACGAAGCCCGAGGTCCCGGCCGCCGTCCTGGCGAAGTCCTCCTTCCAGGACATCGAGACCGGCATGACCGAGGGCCACCCCTGCTTCGTCGCCAACAACGGCCGGCTCGGCTTCGGCGTGCACGAATACCTCTCGTACGCCCCGGAGACGGCGAGCCCCGTCCACCTGGTGTGGGTGGCGGCCCGCAAGGACGTCTCGACGTTCACGGCCGGCTCCGGCCTGGACCACGACTCGTTCCTGCGCGACGAGCTGGGCGAGGCCGCCGTCGCCGGGTTCGGGGCCAAGCTGTCCGCCATGGGCCTGGACCCGGCGGACTACCACTTCCTGCCCGTCCACCCCTGGCAGTGGTGGAACAAGACCACGGTCACCTTCGCGGCCGAGATCGCGAACCGCCGTCTGGTGCTGCTCGGCGAGGGTGAGGACGCGTACCTGGCCCAGCAGTCGATCCGTACGTTCTTCAACACCACGACGCCGACGAAGCACTACGTGAAGACCGCCATCTCGGTCCTCAACATGGGCTTCATGCGCGGCCTGTCGGCGGCCTACATGGAGGCCACCCCGGCGATCAACGACTGGCTGCACCGGCTGATCGAGGGCGACGAGGTCCTGCGGTCGGTGGACTTCTCGATCATCCGCGAGCGCGCGGCCATCGGCTACCACCACCGCCAGTACGAGCGCGCCACGGACCGCTACTCGCCGTACCGCAAGATGCTGGCCGCCCTGTGGCGCGAGTCCCCGGTCGGCCACCTCCGGGAGGGCGAGCGCCTGGCCACGATGGCCTCGCTGCTGCACGTCGACTCCGAGGGCAGGTCCTTCGTCGGCGCGCTGATCGAGGAGTCGGGCCTCACCCCGTCGCAGTGGCTGGAGCCGTACCTGAAGGCCTACCTCCTTCCGCTCCTGCACTGCTTCTACCAGTACGACCTCGCGTACATGCCGCACGGCGAGAACACCATCCTCGTCATCGAGAACGGCGTGGTGAAGCGGGCGATCTTCAAGGACATCGCCGAGGAGATCGTGGTCATGGACCCCGACGCGGTGCTCCCGCCGGCCGTCGAGCGGGTCAGGGCCGACGTCCCGGAGGACATGAAGCTCCTGTCGATCTTCACGGACGTGTTCGACTGCTTCTTCCGCTTCCTGGGCTCGATCCTCGCCACGGAGGGCATCTGCGAGGAGGACACCTTCTGGAGGGCGGTCGCGGACTGCGGCCACGCCTACCAGGAGTCGATGCCGCAGCTGGCGGAGCGCTTCGAGCGCTACGACCTGTTCGCCGAGGAGTTCCAGCTGTCCTGCCTGAACCGGCTCCAGCTGCGCAACAACAAGCAGATGGTGGACCTCTCCGACCCGGCGGCCGCCCTCCAGCTGATCGGCACCCTCAAGAACCCCGTCGCGCCCTACGCATCGCGGCGGTGATCAAGGGGGTGGGTGCGCCGCCGAATACGGTCCCTCGCCGGCGCACCCGCCCTCTTTTGCCGAGGCACGTCCCCTGTTCCGGGCTACGGCCAGGGGACGTCCGGAGCCCGGTGGTACGTGATGCCCTGGGCGTCCAGCCTCGGGCCCTGGGCCGCCACGCGCTGCCGGTACTCGGTCCAGTTCCGCGGGCCCGGGCTCCAGCCCAGTTCCGCCAGGCCCAGCACCCGCGGGAAGGCCATGAACTCCAGGTCGGACCGGGTCGAGATCGTCTCGGTCCACAGCGGCGCCTCGACGCCGAGGACCGCCGACTGCGGGACCCCGGCCGCGGCCAGGTACGTCCCCGGGTCCCAGTCGTAGGCCCTGCGCACCGGGACGAAGCCCGCCCAGGCCAGTCCCGGCTTCGTCGTCAGGTCGTACTTCATGTCCAGGTACAGCCGGTCCGCCGGCGACAGGACCAGCGGGTGGCCCGCCTTCGCCGCCGCGGCCACCGCCGTCTTCTCGGCGGCCGCCGTCCTGTCGTGGCCCCAGTACTGGAGCACCGCCCCCGGCGCCGGGCGGGCCGTCGCCAGCTGGTGCCAGGCCACCACCGTCTTGCCGTGGCGGCCCACCACCTGCTGGGCCCGGTCCATGAACGCCGCGTAGTCCGCCGCCGGCGTCGAGAGCGCCTCGTCACCGCCGATGTGCAGGTAGCGGCCCGGCGTCAGCTCCGCCAGCTCGCCGAGCACCTCGTCGATGAACTCGTACGTCCGCTCCTTGCCGACGCACAGCGAGCTGAAGCCGACCTTGATCCCGGTGTAGCGCTCGCGCGCCTTCCCGTCGCAGTTCAGCTCCGCGTACGAGGCCAGGGCCGCGTTCACGTGCCCCGGCATGTCGATCTCCGGGACCACGTCCACGTACCGCTCCGCCGCGTACGCCACGAGGTCGCGGTACTGGTCCTTCGTCCAGTACCCGCCCGGCCCGCCGCCGACCTCGCTGCCGCCCCCGTACTCCGCCAGCCGCGGCCAGGAGTCGATCGCGATCCGCCAGCCCTGGTCGTCGGTCAGGTGCAGGTGCAGCGTGTTGACCTTGTACTGGGCGAGCTGGTCGACGTACCGCTTGACCTGCTCGGCCGTGAAGTGGTGGCGGGCGATGTCGAGCATGGCGCCCCGGTACGCGAAGCGGGGTGCGTCGGTGATCTCGCCGCCGGGCACCGTGCCCGGACCGGCCACCGGCAGCAGCTGCCGCAGCGTCTGCCCCGCGTGGAAGAGCCCCGCCGGGGTCCGGGCGGTCAGCGTGACCCCGCCCGGTCCGGACTCCAGCCGGTACCCCTCGTCGCCGACGCCCTCGGCCGCCGCGTCCAGGCGCAGCCGGATCCCGTCGCCGTCGGCCCCGTCGACCACCGGCAGCGGAAGCCCGGCGGGGCCCCGGAGCTGTTGCGCGAGGAGCTCGCCGACCCGGCGGACCTCCTCCTCGCCGCCGCCCGTGCCGGTACGGATGACCGTGCCCGCCCCGACGGCGTACCCGGGGCCTTCGGCGCGTGCGGATGCGGGAGCCGGCAGGAGCTGTTCGTAGGGGGCGAGGAGGGCGGGGCGCTCGTCCCCGGGTCTGGCGTCGCCGCCGGGGGACGTGGCGCAGGAGACGGCCGCGCCGAGGACGAGGAGGGTGCCGAGCGTGCGTCGCAGGACTCTCATAGGGCAGGTATAGGCCAACTGGCGTGCTGTGGCCGGTGCGAGAATCGATGGATGGCGGAAATCATCCAGAAGGACGGCACGTGGACCTTCGACGGGGACGCGGTGCGCATCGTGCCCGGCCGCGACAAGGGGGTGGGGCTGCTGCGCCAGACGCTGGGCGAAGTGGTCGTGCCGCTGCGCGCGCTCGCCGGGGTCAGTTACGAACCGGGCCGCAAGACGGGCCGGTTGAGGCTGAAGCTGCGTGACGGCGCCGACCCGCTGCTCCAGGTGACGGGCGGGCGGCTGCCGGAGGCCTCCGACCCGTACCGGCTGACCGTGGAGGCGGACCGGACGGGGGTGGCGGAGTACTTCGTGGACGAGGTCCGCAATGCGCTGCTGCTGGACCAGGTGGACCCGGGCCCGGCGGACGTGTACCTGCTGCCGGGGCCGGCCGTGCCGATCACGGTGGCCGCGGGGGACGGGACGGTGGCCTTCGACGGGGACCGGGTGGCGCTGGACTGGAACTGGACGACGGAGGAGGCCAAGAGCTCCGGCGGTCCGCGCGAGTTCCGGGTCGCGGACCTGCGGGCGGTGGAATGGTCCCCCTCGAAGGGGCTGGACAACGGATGGATCCGGTTCACGCTGGCGGGCGCCCCGGCGGCTCCGGCGCCCAAGTACGACCCGTACACGGTGGAACTGTTCGGTTTCAAGAAGGACCCGCTGATGGCGCTGGTCGCGGCGGCCGTGGCGGTGCGGATGCCCCATCCCCGCGGTGCCTCCGAGCCGGCCGAGGCCGCCACGGTCCGGTCCGCGGCGCCGGTGCCGGAGCTCGCCGCCTCGGCCCCCGAGCCGAGCGCCCCCGAGGACCACGACGCGCTGCTGCGCCGGCTGCGCGAGCTCGGCGATCTGCATCACGGGGGCATCCTCACGGCGGAGGAGTTCGCCGCAGCCAAGCAGGCCATTTTGCGTCGTTTCTAACCGTTTGGTGAGTGGATTTACGCATTCCGCTGGTCTGGACCAGATGGATCCTGCCCGATTCCGGGCAGGATCTTTGCGTTCCCGGCCGAGGCCCGTCAGTATCTACGAGTGCTCGACCGCCGCCCGTCTCATGACGATCTTGTCGACCACCTGGTGCGCAGCACCGCGCTGCAGCGCGGCGAGGCCGCCCGGGTGGTGCTCGACGTCCTCGCGTACTTCGACGAGACGACCGAGGAATTCGTGCGCCGCCGCCACCGGGAGCTCCAGTCCGGCGGCGCGGTCAACGCGGAGATCTTCGAACGGATCGCGGCCGAGCTGCCGCACCGCGCCGTGGCGCCGCCGGAGCTCTCGCTCCGGCAGCTGCGCCGCATCGTCTACGGCTGAGCGACAGGGCCTGCCGACGGCAGGGCGCGGCGACAACAGCGGCAAGGGCAACCGAACTTCAGGAGGGGCAAGACTTTATGTGCGGAATCGTGGGTTACATCGGCAAGCGTGACGTGGCACCGCTGCTGCTGGAAGGCCTGCAGCGACTGGAGTACCGCGGATACGACTCCGCGGGCATCGTCGTCAACAGCCCGAAGTCCCCCGCGCTGAAGGTGGTCAAGGCCAAGGGCCGTGTCCGCGAGCTGGAGTCCCGGGTGCCCAAGCGCTTCGCCGGCACCTCCGGTATCGCCCACACCCGCTGGGCCACCCACGGCGCGCCGAGCGACATCAACTCCCACCCGCACCTCGACGCCGACAACAAGGTCGCGGTCGTCCACAACGGCATCGTCGACAACGCCGCCGAGCTCCGCGCCAAGCTGGAGGCCGAGGGCGTCGTCTTCGTCTCGGAGACCGACACCGAGGTCATCGTGCACCTCGTCGCCCGCTCCCAGGCGGACACCCTCGAGGAGAAGGTCCGCGAGGCCGTCAAGCTCATCGAGGGCACCTACGGCATCGCCGTCATGCACGCCGACTTCGCCGACCGCATCGTGGTGGCCCGCAACGGCTCCCCCGTCATCCTCGGCATCGGCGAGAAGGAGATGCTCGTCGCCTCCGACGTCGCCGCGCTCATCGCCCACACCCGCCAGGTCGTCACCCTGAACGACGGCGAGATGGCCACCCTCAAGGCCGACGACTTCCGCACCTACACCACCAGCGGGACGACGACCAACGCCACGCCGGAGACCGTGGAGTGGGAGGCCGCCTCGTACGACATGGGCGGCCACGACACGTACATGCACAAGGAGATCTCCGAGCAGCCCGACGCGGTCGACCGCGTGCTGCGCGGCCGGATCGACGACCGCTTCAACACCGTGCACCTGGGCGGCCTGAACCTGGACCCGCGCGAGGCGCGCGGCATCCGCCGGGTCAAGATCCTGGGCTGCGGCACCTCGTACCACGCGGGCCTGATCGGCGCCGGTCTCATCGAGAGCATGGCCCGCATCCCCGCGGACGCCGAGCCGGCCTCGGAGTTCCGCTACCGCAACCCGGTCGTGGACCCCGACACGCTCTACATCGCCGTCTCCCAGTCGGGTGAGACGTACGACGTGCTCGCCGCCGTGCAGGAGCTCAAGCGCAAGGGCGCCCGCGTCCTCGGCGTCGTCAACGTGGTGGGCTCCGCGATCGCCCGCGAGGCCGACGGCGGCGTGTACGTGCACGCCGGTCCCGAGGTCTGCGTCGTCTCCACCAAGTGCTTCACCAACACGGTCGTGGCCTTCGCGCTGCTCGCCGTGCACCTGGGCCGGATCCGGGACCTGTCGGTCACCGACGGCAAGCGGATCATCGAGGGCCTGCGCAAGCTGCCCGCGCAGATCCAGGAGATCCTCGAGGGCGAAGAGGACATCAAGAAGCTCGCGGCCGAGTACGCCGAGGCCAAGTCGATGATGTTCATCGGCCGGGTCCGCGGCTACCCGGTGGCGCTGGAGGCCTCCCTCAAGCTGAAGGAGATCTCCTACATCCACGCCGAGGCCTACCCGGCCTCCGAGCTCAAGCACGGCCCGCTCGCGCTCATCGAGCCGGCGATGCCGACGGTCGCGATCGTCCCGGACGACGACCTGCTGGAGAAGAACCGCGCGGCGCTGGAGGAGATCAAGGCCCGCAGCGGCCGGATCCTCGCGGTCGCCCACCGCGAGCAGGAGAAGGCCGACCACACCATCCTCGTGCCCAAGAACGAGGACGAGCTGGACCCGATCCTGATGGGCATCCCGCTCCAGCTGCTGGCGTACCACACGGCCCTGGCCCTGGGCCGGGACATCGACAAGCCGCGCAACCTGGCGAAGTCGGTCACCGTCGAGTAGTCGCACCGCGCATGCGCAACGGCCCCCGGGGATTTCCCCGGGGGCCGTTGCGCATGCTTCCGCTTCCGTGCTTCCGCTCCCGTACGCCGGCCGCCCCGGCCGGCCGTACTCAGCCCGCGGCGACCGCGCCGCTGCCGGAGGCCTTGCCCAGTGCGGTGGGCCAGTGGGCCAGCGCCGCGGTGGCGCCGTACCAGAACAGCAGCCCGGAGACCGCGGCCACCCATCCGGCAGCCTTGGCGAGCCCGCCGCTGTCGGCGAAGGAGCCGACCGCGAGGAGCAGCAGGGAGAGGGTGAGCAGGGCGTACGTGCCCTGACCGAACAGTCCGCTCGAGGCACTGACCGTGAGGGTCAGCGCGAGCAGGGCGAAGAGGACCAGGAACAGTCCGGCGGCGTGTGCCGAAACCTTTCCGTCCGCCCCCGAGGCCCAGGTGAACCAGAAGGCGCCGAGGCCCGCGTACGCCGTGCCGTTGAAGCCGTTGCCGCCGCGGAACTCGAGGATTCCGAGGACGAACAGGGCGAGACCGCCGACGTAGGTCGCGAGTGACACGGAGTTGGCCGCGGACACGCCGCTGACGATGCCCGTGTGGCCGATACCGAATGCGAGAAGGGTGAGACCCAGGGCTATGTTCCCGAGGGTCGAAGTCGAGGCCGTGCTTCCCGCAGAGACACCATTGTCCACGGCGGGCTCCCTTCGATCTGCAGTTGTTTGCTGCGTCCCAGCAGCACTTATCTACCCTTTACATTGGGGTTCACAACCGCACAACCGACGTACAGCGGGTTACGGAATGACAACAACCGGTCGCTGGGCGCGCTTGGCCAGCCGGCCCGCCACGGACCCGAAGATCCGGCCCACGATCCCGTGCGTGGAGCCGACCACGATGGCGTCCGCCGAGTACTCCCGGCCGACCTCCTCCAGCTCGTGGCAGATGTCCCCGCCCCGCTCGACCAGGATCCACGGCACCTCGGCCAGATAGTCCGCGCAGGCGAGCTCCAGCCCCAGCACCTCGGTGCGGTGGTCCGGTACGTCCACGAAGACGGGCGGCTCGCAGCCGGCCCACACGGTGGTGGGCAGCCGGTTGGCCACGTGCACGATGATCAGGCCGGATCCGGACCGGCGGGCCATCCCGATCGCGTACGCCAGGGCGCGCTCACTGGACGTGGAGCCGTCGAACCCCACCACGACCCCGTGCCGGAAGGCCGGGTCGCGGGGATGACGTGCCTGTTCCGCCGCGCGCAGGTCGCTCGACGCGTGATCGGCGAGGGGTTTGCGCTTGCGGTCCGCGGGTTCGGGGAATTCGTGACCGGCCATGGATGTCTCGGCGAAGGGGTCCTCGGGGGAAGGGACAGGGCAACGGGGCGACAATGGGCGGAAGCGACGATTGAAAAAATGACGACTCAGGGTGACGGAGCTCTGTCCGGGAAGTATCTTCCCAAGCCCATACCCACCAGGGTACGGCGACACTCCTGTCCTGCACAGGGCATGCCGCCCTTGGAGAGCGTCCCAGGGAGCATGCCGGAGTGAGGGCTCCTTGGCAATGTCCGCTGCCCCCTACAGCCAGTGACGAGCGGCGGCACGTGCCACCCGTGCGCGCAGTGACCGAGCGCCGCCGCGCAGCGTTGGACAGGCGTCCGACCGTCCAGGAAGAGCCCGCAGGGAGCACGCCGTGCCCGGCCATCCGGTCCACCCCGTCCAGCCCGCTCAGCCGACCCACTCCGTCCGCTCCGTCCGCTCCGTCCGGACCGCGCAGCACGCCGACACCACCGCTGCCGCGCATTTCACCCCCGCCGCCGTTCACCCGTCCGTGCGCCCCGGCAGGCGCCCCCATGACGACCCCGCGGGTGACGTGGTGCGCTGGGCCGCCTTCAGCTGCCTGCTCGTGCCCGTGGTCCTCGTCGTCTACGGGACCTCCTTCGACGGGGCCGCCGTCGCGACCCTCGGGCTGGCCGCCGTCACGGCCGCGTGCCGGGCGATGCTGCGGTACTCGGAGAAGGCGGAGCGGGCCGCCCTCGTCCTCGCCGAGGACCGGCTGGCGCCGGGCGGACACCGCCGGCGTGCGCGCGCCGTGGCCGGCGCCGGGAGCCGTGCGCACCGCGGCTGCCACACGTCTGGTGGAATCTCCCCTGAGGACTGACTGATTCGCACACCCACACCCGCATGTTTTCAGCCAACTTCCCGGCACAGTGGCGTTCTTGCCGGAATGCCCCGTCAACCCCCCTACCACCAGCGACTACACCGCCAGGGTGGCTCCGAGACCCTATGGGTACTGGCCATGGCCGGACGGCGAGCTTCCCACTCCGGTAGCGGAGTGGAACGCTTCCTGATCGAATGCTTTTCGCCAAGTTGCCAAGTCGACATAGCGCTGCGTGCTGAACTTGTCACGCCGACACCACGGGACGCAGTAGATTCGATCATGTATTTACGGCGGGGGATCCACGTGCAAGGCCGAGGGGAAACGTGCAGGTGCGACCAGACCAAGGAGTCGCGACACCCAAGGGGGGCTTAGCCATGAGCCAGGATTCCACCGCCGTCGTCGCGGACGCCGGCAGGAAGCTCGCGGGGCGTCGCCGCAGGGAGATCGTCGCGGTGCTGCTGTTCAGCGGCGGGCCGATCTTCGAGAGCTCCATTCCACTTTCCGTGTTCGGCATCGACCGGCAGGACGCGGGAGTTCCACGCTATCGACTGCTCGTGTGTGCCGGGGAGGACGGTCCGCTGCGGACCACCGGCGGACTCGAGCTCACCGCGCCGTACGGGTTGGAGGCGATCGCCCGGGCAGGCACGGTCGTCGTTCCGGCCTGGCGCTCGATCACTTCACCGCCGCCTCCGGAAGCGCTCGACGCACTGCGTCTGGCGCACGAGGAGGGTGCCCGGATCGTCGGACTGTGCACGGGAGCCTTCGTGCTCGCCGCCGCCGGTCTGCTGGACGGCCGGCCCGCGACGACGCACTGGATGTACGCGCCGACGCTGGCCAAGCGGTACCCGTCCGTCCATGTCGATCCGCGCGAGCTGTTCGTCGACGACGGCGACGTGCTCACGTCCGCGGGCACCGCGGCCGGAATCGACCTGTGCCTGCACATCGTGCGCACGGACCACGGCAGCGAGGCGGCCGGGGCACTGGCCCGCCGGCTCGTCGTCCCGCCGCGCCGCACGGGCGGCCAGGAGCGCTATCTCGACCGGTCGCTGCCGGAGGAGATCGGCGCCGACCCGCTGGCCGAGGTCGTCGCCTGGGCGCTGGAGCACCTCCACGAGCAGTTCGACGTGGAGACCCTCGCCGCCCGGGCGTACATGAGCCGGCGCACGTTCGACCGGCGCTTCCGGTCGCTGACCGGCAGCGCGCCGCTGCAGTGGCTGATCACCCAGCGGGTGCTCCAGGCGCAGCGGCTGCTGGAGACCTCCGACTACTCGGTCGACGAGGTCGCCGGGCGCTGCGGGTTCCGCTCGCCGGTCGCCCTGCGCGGGCACTTCCGGCGGCAGCTGGGGTCCTCCCCGGCCGCCTACCGCTCGGCCTACCGGGCGCGCCGGCCGCAGGCCGAGGTGTCCCAGGTGGCCGAGATCCAGGGGAACCCGGTACCGCACCAGCGCACTCCGCAGCCCCAGCGGGCCGCGGCGGCCCTGGCCGCGGCGGGCCCGACGGTGACCGAGCTGTACGCCCCGAACCGGGTCCTGCGCGAGCACGCGTAGCTTCCGCGACGGGCACTGCCTGACGAAGGTCCCCCGCACCGGTCCTCACCGATGCGGGGGACCTTCCGCGTAATCCGCATAAGCTGGGCCGCATGAACGATCGCATGGTGTGGATCGACTGCGAGATGACCGGGCTCTCGTTGACGGACGACGCACTTATCGAGGTGGCCGCACTGGTCACCGACTCGGAGCTCAACGTGCTCGGCGAAGGCGTGGACCTCGTGATCCGCCCGCCGGACGCGGCCCTGGAGACCATGCCCGACGTGGTGCGCGAGATGCACACCGCCTCCGGCCTGCTCGACGAGCTGGCCGGCGGGATCACCCTCGCGGACGCCGAGGCGCAGGTCCTGGCGTACGTACGGGAACACGTGAAGGAGCCCCGCAAGGCTCCGCTCTGCGGGAACTCGGTCGGCACCGACCGCGGCTTCCTGCTGCGTGACATGCCCGCGCTGGAGAGCCACCTGCACTACCGGATCGTGGACGTGTCCTCGGTCAAGGAGCTGGCGCGCCGCTGGTACCCGCGGGCCTACTTCAACAGCCCGCCGAAGACCGGCAACCACCGGGCGCTCGCGGACATCAAGGAATCCATCGCCGAGCTGCGCTACTACCGGGAGGCTGTCTTCGTGCCGCAGCCCGGGCCCGACTCGGACACCGCCCGGGCCATCGCCGCCAAGCACACCCTGTCCGCCGAATAGGACCCGGCAGGACCCTCCGGAGACGGGTCGGGGGAAAGGGGGGCGCGAGCACCCTCCCGGACCCTGTACCCTTTTCTTCGGCCGGTCGGTTCTCCGACCGGACATGGTGGGTGTAGCTCAGTTGGTAGAGCACCTGGTTGTGGTCCAGGTGGCCGCGGGTTCAAGTCCCGTCACTCACCCTGCGAGAGGGCCCCGGTCCGCGAAAGCGGACCGGGGCCCTCTGCGTTTCCCGACCGACTCCGGCCGGGCCGGAGCCGCCCGGGTGAAATGCCGTTCAGGGCGGCGCTGTTGGACCCGGGCATCGCGGTGGTCAGGCGCGGAAGGCGTCCGCGTGGTCCTCGGCCCAGGTTTCGAAGGAGCGGGCCGGGTGGCCGGTGAGGCGCTCGACGGCGTCGGTGATCTCGACCGGGAGCCCGTCGCTCGCGGCCCAGTAGTCGAGGAGGGCATCGGCGTAGGGGCCGGGTATGTAGCCCTCGACGGCGGACTTCCACTGCTCGGCGGTGACGGACTCGAAGGGCACCGGGGCGCCGAGCACCCCGCCGAGTACGGCCAGCTGGGTCGCGAACGTCAGGGAGTGCGGGCCGGTCAGGTGGTACGCGCGGCCGCCGAGGGCGGGGTCGGTGAGGACGGCGAACGCGGCCTCGGCGAGGTCGGCCTCATGGACCGGATCGCAGTGGGCGCCGGGGTAGGGCAGCTGGACCGTGCGGCCGGACTTCAGCGACCAGGCCCAGCCGAGGGCATTGCTCGCGAAGGAGCCGGGGCGCAGCAGGGTGGTGCGCAGCGGGGAGGCCAGCAGGGCCTCCTCGACGGCGAGATGGGAGGCGGACAGCGGGCTGTCGGCCGCGCCCGGCCCGAGCACCGAGGAGGAGGACAGGAGCACGACGTGCTCGACTCCGGCGGTGACGGCCTCCTTGACGAAGGCACCGACGGCGGCGGCCTCGGCGTAGAGGAAGACGGACCGGACACCGGCCAGGGCGCCGGGGAAGGTCGAGGGATCGGTGAGGTCGCAGTGGACGGCGTCGGGCGTGTCCGGCTCGCGGGAGGCGAGGCGGTGGGGGATGCCGCGGGCGGCGAGGAGGGAGACGAGGCCGCGGGCGACGGCGCCGCGGGCACCGGTGACGAGGATCGACATGGCGGGTTCCTGTTCCTGTTCTTGTTGCTGTTCCTGCTGCTGTCCCGGCGTGCGGCTCACGCTAGGATGAGTACGTGGCGCAGATTCTGCACGATCAATATTCTGCGTCACGCAGATAAATCTCAGGCATGGAGAAGCCGATGTCAACCGATTCCCCTCGTTCGAGTGACTCCCGTACCGAGTGGAGCCGCGCCGAGCTGCTCACGCGCATCGTCACCGAGAGCCAGCGGCACTACGCCGACTACTCGCTCTTCAACCAGGCCATGGCCGACCACGTCGGGCTGCACCCCACCGACATGCAGTGCGTGGCCCTCCTCGACATGGAGCCCGGCCCCGTCAGCACCGGTGACATCGCCCGCCTCACCGGCCTGACCTCCGGCTCCGCCACCCGCCTCGTCGACCGGCTGGTCAAGGCCGGCGTCGTCGAGCGGCACGCCGACCCCCACGACCGCCGCCGCTCCCTCGTCTCCCTCGCCCCCGAGGCCCGCCGGCGCATCGGCGAGGCCTGGGACACCCCCGGCCGGGCCTTCGGCGCGGTCCTGGAGAGCTACTCCGACTCCGAACTCGCCGTCATCGCCGACTACCTCCACCGCGCCGCCGAGGTCGGCCGGTCCCAGGCCCAGCGCCTCAACTCCGGCGGCTGACCTCCGGGCCCCACCTCCCCCGGCCGGGCAGGCGGGGCTGCCGAAGCCCGCATTCCGCGGCTACGGTCTGCCCGACGGGCAACGGTGCGCGCCGGAGACACGGGAGGGTCGGCGTGCGGATGGAGGTTGTCCGTGTCCGGATCCGACGCCGCCCCCGGCGGCTTGCGCGGAGTGTTCGCACTCGGCGGCAGTGCCCTGCCCGTCTACGCGTTCCTTGCGCGGCTGCCCGCCGCGCTGTGCCCCATCGGGACGCTCCTGCTCATCAACGAACGCGACGGCATCGGCGACGCCGGGACCGTCGCGGCCGCCCTCTGGCTCGGCCAGGCCCTCGGCGGCCCGGTCATCGGCCGGCTCGCCGACCGGCGCGGCCACCGCCCCGTGCTCCTCGTCGCCTGCGTCGCGAACGCCGCCGTCCTGGCCGCCCTCGTCGCGGCCGTCCTCGGCGGGCTGCCGCTGCCGGCCCGGCTGGCCCTCGCCGTCGCCGCCGGGCTCACCTTGCCGCAGGTCGGCCCGCTGGCCCGGGCCCGCTGGGCGCACCTGGCGGGCGAGGACAGGGCCCTGGTCGGTACGGCCCTGTCCTTCGACACCACCCTCGACGAGGTCGGGTTCGTGGTCGGGCCCGCGCTCGCCGGGATCCTGGCCGTGACCGTGCACCCGGCCTCCGCGCTCGTGCTCGCCGCCGGGCTGATCCTGCTCTTCGGGACCCTGTTCGCCGTCCACCCGACCGCGCCCGGCCCCGCCGGGGCACCGGACACCGGCGCCCCCGACGCCGGTGCACGTGCCGACGTACGGCTGTGGTCACCGGAGCTCGTGCTGCTGTGCGCGATGGCCGTGCTGCAGGGAGCCGCGTGGAGCGGGGCCAACACCGGGGTCAACGCGCTCGCCGAGTCGCTGGGCGAGCCGGGGACGGCCGGGCTGGTGTGGGCGGCCATGGCCGTGACCAGCTCGATCGCCGGCTTCGTGACGGTCGCCCGCCCCGGGTCGGCGGACCTGGCCGTACGGCTGCGCCGGACCATCTGCGCACAGGCGCTGCTCACGCTGCCGCTGCTCGCCGTGTCGGGGCTGCCCGGCGCCGCGCTCGCCGTCGCCGGGATCGGGCTGGCCGTGGCCCCCCACCTGATCGCGCTGTTCGGGCTCGTCGAGCGGGCGGGCCCGGCGCAGCGGAGGGGCGAGGCGATGACGGTGGTGGGCAGCGGCCTGATCGTGGGCCAGGCGCTGGCCGCGGCGGCCGCCGGTCCGCTGGCGGAGGCGTACGGCCACCGGGCAGCGTTCGCCGTGGCGTGCGCGGCGGCGGCCGCCTCCGCGGTGCTCGCGTGGGCGGCCGCCGGTCCGGGGCTGCGCCCCGGCCCGGCTAACCGGACATCGCCGCGAGCCCCTTCGCCAGTCCTGCCGCATCCATCACCGGAGATACCTCCACCTCCGCGTTGAACTGCAAGAACAGGTCCTGCACCAGCGGCGGCAGATCCGAGCTGTCCTGGAGGTCGAAGACGATCCAGCAGGACCGGACGCCCTCGTGGAGCCCGAAGTAGGCGGCCTCCGGCTTGACCGCGTCCATGAGCTTCTTCACGGCCTGCGGGAGGGCGCCGCTCTTGATGCCCTCATTGGTGGCCGCCGTGTCCATGTGGGCCCTGAGCATGACTCTCATGCGCGACTCCTTCCGTCAGGCCCACGTTCGGGCGGGGCGCCGGGCCCGGCAACATCTCGGCGCCCGTCCGTGGCCGCGCCGCCCCGGCCCCGGTCAGGAGCCGGTGGCCCGCGGGTTCGCGCCCTGGATGTGGAAGTTGAAGTCCGTGTGGCCGAGGGCTCCCATCAGGCGGAGCCAGATGGGCAGGAGCATCTCGGTGCCGCGGGCCGTCTCGATGCCGCCCAGGTCCAGGACGCTCGCCTCCGGCCAGCCGAAGGAGTACAGCAGCTCGCGTACGGACTTCTTGGCGTCGGCGTCCTCGCCCGAGAGGAAGACGGTGTGCTCGCCCGGCACTCGGGCCGGCTCGACCATGATCCGGCAGTTCATCGTGTTCAGCGTCTTGACCACCCGCAGCCGCGGGAACGTCCGCTGGAGCAGCTCGCCCAGGCTGTCGTCGTCCACCGGGTCGAGGGTGGGCGGGAACCCCTGCGAGAAGTCCAGCGGGTTGGCGATGTCGATCAGCACCTTGCCGTCCAGGTGCGCGGCGTCCGCCTCCGTCAGGGCGGCGACGCTGACCTGCCCGCCGGTGGCGTTGACCAGGGCCTCGCCCTGCCGGGCGGCTTCCGGGAAGGAGGCGAGGCCGACCTGCGGGTGGGCCTCCTGCCATTCGGCGTACTCGGTACGGGCGAGGGTGGCCCGGGGGTCCCGGGTGCCGATGACCACCTCGTGTCCGAGCGAGTCGAGGCGGCCGGCCACCGTACGGCCGACGATCCCGGTGCCGAGGACTGCGTAGCGCATGACCAGTTCCATTCCGTTCGGGGGAAGGACAACCAACCACCCCGTACGGTATGCCGCCCGGGCCCGCCGCGGGCGAAAGCCGGCGAGCCGGGCGAACGGGCGGACCGGCGGACGCCCGTCAGCCGCCGCGCCGCTTGCGGCGGCCGCGGCGCGTCCGCACACCGCCCGCACCGCCCCGCGCCCGGTCGTCCAGGGCGATCCACACCCTGACCTCGGTCCCGCCGAGCATCGAGCGGCCGATCCGCACGTCGCCGCCCGTCGATTCCGCGACCCGGCGCACGATGTCCAGGCCGAGGCCCGTCGAGCCGTCCCGCCCGCCGTCGTTGCCGCGCCGCAGCGCCGCGTCCGGATCGGCGATGCCGGGCCCCGCGTCCGAGACGAGCACGATGACCGCGTCCCCCGCGTCGTGGACGTCCACCGCGAACGGGGTGCCCTCGGGGGTGTGCCGGAACACGTTGCCGAGCAGGGCGTCGAGGGCGGCCGCGAGCTCCGGCCGGGCGACCGGGAGCCGCACCGTGCGGTCCACGCCCGCGAGCCGCACCTCACGGCCCTCGTCCTCGGCCAGCGCCGACCAGAAGTCCATCCGGTCGCGGATCACCTCCGAGGCGTCGCAGCCCGCCCCGGCCCCGCCCGCGGCGGCTGCGGGTGCGCGCTGTTCACGGGCCGTACGGATGATCGTGTCGACCTCCCGTTCCAGCTGTTCCACCGCTGCCCGGGTCTGCTCCGCGGCCGGACCGTCGCCGAGCGAGGCCGTGTTGAGCCGCAGCACCGTCAGCGGCGTCCGCAGCCGGTGCGAGAGGTCGGCGGCCAGCTCCCGCTCGTTGGCGAGGAGTTCCACCACCTGGTCCGCCATCGAGTTGAACGCGACGGCCGCCGAGCGGAGTTCCTTCGGCCCGTCCTCCGGCACCCGCGCCCCCAGCCGGCCCTCCCCCAGCTGGTGCGCGGCGTCCGCGAGCCGCTCGGCGGGCCGCACCAGCCGGGCGCCGAGCCGGTCGGCGACCGCCACCGAGCCCACGATCAGCGCCAGGCCGACGCCCGCGAGGACCACCCAGGCCGTCGCGACGCCGTTGCTGACCTCGCTCTCCGGTACGAAGATCTCCACGACGGCGATGTCCCCCGACCCGAGGGCGGTCGGCTGGAGCAGCGCCGAGCCGCCGCCGGCCAGCGGGGTGGTCATCGCCCGGCCCATCCGCCGGGTCTCCGCCACGGCGTGCGCCCCGGCCCGGCCGGTGCCGATCTCCACCGGCGCGCCGCCGCCGATCGCGGGCACGTGGACCGCCATGCGCTGGGCCGCGCCCATCTGCGTGGACTCCACCGCCTTGCGCAGCTGCACCGGGTCGGTGGTGATGGACAGGGTCGGCCCGATGGTGGCCGCCTGCCGCTCGGCGTTGGAGAAGGCCCGGTCGCTGGCCATCTCCTGGACGACCAGCCCGAGCGGCACGGCGAAGGCCACGACCACCATGGCCGTGACCGCGAGGCACACCTTGACCAGCGCCCATCTCATCGCGCGCCCACCGCGTCCACCGCGTCCACCGCGCTCACCGGGGCGGCTCCAGCTTGACGCCGACCCCCCGCAGGGTGTGCAGATAGCGCGGACTGGCAGCGGTTTCGCCCAGTTTGCGGCGCAGCCAGGACAGGTGCACGTCGATGGTCTGGTCGTCCCCGTACGACTGCTGCCACACCTCGGCGAGCAGCTCGCGCCGGGCCACGACCACCCCGGGCCGCCCGGCGAGGAAGGCCAGCAGGTCGAACTCGCGCCGGGTCAGGTCCAGCACGGCCCCGTCCAGCTCGGCCTGCCGCCGCAGCGGGTCGATGGCCAGCCCGCCCACCCGCAGCACCCGCGAGGGCGGCTCCCCGCCGGCGGCCGCGCGGGCGCGCCGCAGGACGGCGGACATCCGGGCGGAGAGGTGCTCCACGGAGAAGGGCTTGGTCAGGTAGTCGTCGGCGCCGTCGTTGAGGAGCCGGACGATCTCGGCCTCGTCGTCGCGCGCGGTGGCGATGATCACCGGTACGTCGGTGATGCCGCGCAGCATCTTGAGCGCCTCCGACCCGTCGAGGTCGGGCAGCCCGAGGTCGAGGATGACCACGTCGAACCGGTGGTGGGCGACCTCGCGCAGCGCCTCGAGGGCCGTGCCGACGCTCCGCACGGTGTGCGAGGCCTCGGTCAGGTGCCGGATCAGGGCGGAACGTACGAACTGGTCGTCCTCGACCACGAGCACACTTGCCATGGGCGGCACCGTAGTCCATTCGGGGGACCACGCGGGGTGTCGGGACACCTCTGGGGCGAGTGGTGCAGTATGTGCCCTGATGCACCGAGGACTTGTTCATGCTCTCGCCTGGACGCTGGCGACCGGGGCGGCGGTGACGCTGTCCTGGTGGGGCGTGCACACGGTCATGTCCGGAACGGCCTACGATCCGCCGCTGGCGGTGCCGCTGACCACGCAGCCGCTGTCCTCCTCGACGCACCGGGCGGCGGCGCCCTCCTCCGAACCGGCCCCCGACTCGCCCTCCCCGTCCCCCTCCCCGTCGGCGTCGCCCTCCACCACCGCCTCCGCCGCGAAGCCCCCGCAGAAAGCGGCCCCGCCGAGCCCGCGCCCGGAGGAGCAGCAGGGCGACGGCGGGGATCCGGGCAAGGTGAAGGCCTACCCGGTCACGGGTGGCCGGGTGGTCTTCGACCTCGGAGCGTCCTCGGCCGAGCTGGTCTCTGCGACGCCGGACGCCGGCTGGCAGATGCAGGTGTGGAAGCAGCCGTACTGGATCCGGGTCACCTTCACCAAGGCGGGCCGGGAGATGTCGGTCTTCTGCACCTGGAACGGCCACCCGCCGCTGGTGGAGACGTACGAGGGGTGAGGGCGCGTCAGACCAGGACGGTGATGTTCGTCGCCTGGGGCCCCTTCGTGCCCATGCTGACGTCGTACGTGACCTTCTGGTTCTCCTGGAGCTCCCTGAAACCGTTCGACTGGATCTCGCTGTAGTGCGCGAAGACGTCCGCGGTGCCGTCCTCGGGCGCGATGAACCCGAAGCCCTTCTCCGCGTTGAACCACTTGACGGTGCCCTGAGCCATGTCTCTGTCTCCCTGCTGCCTGGTGGTGCCCGGGCACCCCGGCGGGGCACCCGACTCGCAGACATACCCGGCCGCGCACCGTTCGGAGCGCAAGGTCATCCGTACGAGGGCGTGTCGCGCCGGGTCGCGGCCCCTCAGCGGAAGACGGACGGCGGGGGCTCGGGCGAGGCCACCGCCGAGGCGTCGGCGACCGGGGCCGCGCCGCCCGCGAAGTCGGCGAGGGCCCGGCCGTGCTCGACCCGGCCGGGGTGCGGGTCGCTCGCCACCCGGCGGGTGAACTCGGCGACCGGCAGCTCCCGGTCGGCGGCAGCCAGCACCGCATTGCCGAACCGTTTCCCCCGCCACACCACCGGGTCGGCGGCCAGCGCCAGGTGCTCGAAGCGGGAAGCGGCCGTCGCGATCTGGCCCTTCAGGTGCGCCAGCGGCGGGCCGTCCGCGAGGTTGGCCACGTACCACCCGCCGGGCGCGAGGGCGCGGCGTACGTCGTCCAGGAACTCGGCGCTGGTCAGGTGCGCCGGGGTGCGCGCACCGCTGAACACGTCCGCGATCACCAGGTCCGCCCAGCCGTCCGGGACCTTGGCCAGGCCCGCCCGCGCGTCCACCGCCCGGACCCGGACCCGCGCCTGCGGGTCCAGCGGCAGGTGTTCGCGTACGAAGGCCACCAGCGCGGCGTCGATCTCCACGACCTGCTGGGTCGAACGGGGGCGGGCGGCGGCCGTGTAGCGGGCGAGGGTGAAGGCGCCGCCGCCCAGGTGCACCACGTTCAGGGGCTGCCGGGCGGGCGCGACGAGGTCGATGAGGTGGCCGATCCGCCGCTGGTAAGCGAAGTCCAGGTACCCCGGATCGGCCAGGTCCACGTGCGACTGCGGGGCTCCGTCGATGAGCAGGGTCCAGGCGTCCGCGCGCTCGCGGTCGGGGGCCAGCTCCGCCGTGCCGCCGCCCACCTGCCCGACGACCGCCTCGGAGGTACCGCGCCCGCGCTGTCTGCTGCTGCCCCTGCCCTTGCCTGCCACCACTCCATTGTCGCCGGTCAGCGGCAGTTGTCCGCCGCCTCGATGAGGCGGGCCGCCTCGCCGAGCGCGGCGCGCAGCACTTCCGGGTCGGTGACCGGGCCGACGGCCTCCGGGGGGAGCAGCCAGCCGGTGTCGCCGGCGGTGGGCGACACGTCGACGTCGCCGAAGCGCATGCCGCGGCCGTTGGTCTGGGTGCACGCGCTGCCCGGCAGGTCCCAGGCGTCGGCCGTGCCGGGCGGGACGAGGAAGCCGAGGGTGTCGCCGGACCCGTCGTGCAGCACCGGGCCGACCCCGCCGGCCAGGCTGGCGGCGCGGCGGATGATGTCCACGGCCTCCAGGCCCTGCCGGGCGGGCACGGTCACCAGGTCCGGCGCCTGTGCCGGGGCCGCGACCAGGGCGGCCACGACGCCCGGGGCGACCGCGACGACCGGGACGGGGGTCGCGCCCGAAGACGCGGGCGCGGTGTTCATTCCAGTGCTCTCCATGCCGCCCTCCACCAAGGGAACCCCTCCTCGATCCGCGTACGAGCCGGGCGGGAGTCAGCTCACACCCCGCATGGGCTCAACGCGCCAAAACGTCAACGGGTGCGGCGGCAAGACGCTGCAAAGGATGGCAGTTCATGGCGGATCGCGGGTGAGATATCCCTTTTGTAGCCAAACACCGCATGAGTCGTCCGCCGCTGGCGGTACGTTCATGCGCGCCGGGCCCGGCCCCATCCTGCGGAACCGGCGGTGCGTCCCTTGCCAGAGAGGCCACGTCCATGGCGGCGTTCCCCCACTCACCCAATCAGACGTTCCGGCGGCTGCGCGGGCAGCACTCCCCGGCCGAGTTCGCGGCCATGGTGCGCCGGGCCGCGAAGGAGATCGGAGAAACGGTTTCCTGCGACGCCCGCTACATCGGCCGGGTCGAGTCCGGCGAGATCCGCTGCCCCAACTACGCGTACGAGCGGGTCTTCCTGCACATGTTCCCCGGCCGGACCCTGGCCGACCTGGGCTTCTCCCCGCGCGAGGCGGTGCGCGGCCGGTCGGCGCAGCGCACCGGCCCCTTCACCCACAAGGAGAGCGACGTGCTGCGTCGCGCGTTCATGGCGGGCGGCTCCGCGACCGTGGCGGCCGCGACGATCGGCCTCCCCCTGCTCGGCGACACCCGCCGGCCGCCCTCCCGGGCCGGTGAGTCCGAGGCGGCGGCGGTCGAGGAGGCCGTGCGCCAGATCCGGCTGCTGGACGACCGGCACGGGGCCGACGCCCTGTACCGCAGGGCCGCCGAACCCCTGCGCGCCGCCTACGCGCTGCTCGATGCGGGAGCCACCCGGCAGTCCACCGAGGACCGGCTGCACGCGGGCGCCGGTGAACTGGCCATCTCGGTGGGCTGGCTGGCCCACGACTCCGGCCGCTTCGAGGACGCCCGCTCGCACTACGCGGAGGCCCTGGCGACGGCCCGGGTCGCCGGGGACGCGGGCCTGGAGGCGCACGCGTTCAGCAACATGGCCTTCCTCGCCCGGGACTGCGGGCGGCCGCGGGAGTCGGTACGGGCCGCCCAGGCGGGCCGCCGCGCCGCCCGCCCCCTCGGTTCCCCCCGGCTGCTCTCGCTGCTCGCCCTGCGGGAGGCGGGCGGCTGGGCGGGCCTGGCGGACCGCAAGGCCTGCGAGGAGGCGCTGACCCGGGCGCACACGGAGTTCTCCCGCGGCGAGGCGGGCGCGGACCCGGAGTGGATGTCCTTCTTCGGCGAGGCCGAGCTGGAGTCCCTGGAGTCGCGGTGCTGGGCGGCCCTCGGGGAGCACGCCCGCGCGGCCCGGCACGCCCGCCGCGCGGCGGACCTCCAGGATCCGCACTTCGCCCGGAACGTGGCCCTCTACACCGCCGAGCTGGCCGACGACCTGGCCCGGGCCGGCGCCCCCGACGAGGCGGCCTGGGCGGGCGGGCGGGTCCTGGACCTGCTCGCCGAGGTCCAGTCCACCCGGATCCGGTCCATGCTCTCGGGGACGGCCCGCACCCTGGTCCCGCACCAGCCCAGCCCCCGCGTGGCGGAGTTCCTCACCCGCCACGCCACGGCCTGACCGGCCGCCCGGACCGGCCGCCCGGTCAGGTCAGGTCGGGTCAGCCGCTGACGTACTCGTACACCGCGCCGTCGGGGTGCCGGAGCACGGCCCGCCGCCCGTTCGGCGTGTCGGCGGGCGCGGCGACGACCTCGGCGCCGGCCGCCTCGCCCTGCGCGACGACCGCGTCCAGGTCCGCAACGCCCAGGGTCGCCGCCACCCCGGCGAACCGCTCGGCGACCGCGTCCGGTCCGCTGAAGAGGAGGAAGGGCCCGACGGCCGCCAGCTCCAGACCGGCGAACGCGAACCGGTTCGCCGGCTCGCCGGTCAGCCGTTCGTAGAAGGACGAGGCCGCGTCGAGGTCGGCCACGTGTCGTCGCAGTACCACGGAGGTGATCGCCATGGCCCCATCCTCGCAGCCCCGTCGATCGCCCAACCACCCGCCCCCGCAAGGGACTTCGGGCTACGGTCAGACGTCCAGGTGACCGGTGTCGTTCCAGCGCTCCAGCGCCGGGGCCCCGTACGCCCAGCCCAGGACCGACAGGGAGGTGGGCTCCAGGCGGATGCGGGCGCCGAAGGAGGCCTCGAAGCCGAGCCAGCGGGCGGCCAGGGTGCGCAGGATGTGGCCGTGGGCGAAGACCAGCACGTCGCGCTCCGCAGCCCGGGCCCAGGCGACCACCTCGTCCGCGCGGGCCGCGACGTCGGCGACCGACTCGCCGCCCGGGACGCCGTCGCGCCAGATCAGCCAGCCCGGGCGGACCGCCTGGATCTCGGCCGGGGTCATGCCCTCGTAGTCGCCGTAGTCCCACTCCATCAGCGCGTCCCACGGGTCCGCCCGGACACCGAAGCCCGCCAGCTCGCAGCTCTCGCTCGCACGGACCAGCGGGCTGGTGCGGACCTCCACGCCGGGCAGGCCGTTCCACGGGGCGCGGGCCAGCCGCTCGCCGAGCAGCTTCGCGCCCCGCCTGCCTTCCTCCAGCATGGGCACGTCGGTGCGTCCGGTGTGCTTGCCGAGCTGGGACCACGCCGTCTGGCCGTGGCGGGCCAGGAGGATTCGGGGGGCCATTGGAGATTCTCCCGGTACGTGAGGGCGTAAGGGTTCGCACGCTTTGTGGTGGTTCGGGCTATTGAGTCGTCCGTCCATCATCCATCACGTGAACACCAGGCAACCCACCGTGTCGCACAAGCGTCCTACACCGTATGACTGATCGGCAGAAGCCCACCCGCTGGTGGGCCGAACTGCTGCTCCTGGGGCTCGTCTACGGCGCGTACACCGGTGGCAGACTCCTCGCCCGGGGCGACGTGCACCTCGCCGTCGGCCACGGCCTCGCGATACTCCGGGCGGAGGAGCTGCTGGGCATCGACTTCGAACGGCCGCTCAACCGGCTGTTCTCCCACGAGGGACTGCTCGGCATACCCGCCGACTTCGTCTACGCCTCCCTGCACTACCTCGTCACCCCCGCCGTGCTGGTCTGGCTGTACCTGCGCCGGCCGCAGCACTACCGCAGCGCCCGCACCTGGCTGGTGGTCTCCACCCTCCTCGGGCTCGTCGGCTTCACCCTGATGCCCACCTGCCCGCCCCGGCTGCTGGACGCCGCGCACGGGTTCACCGACACGATGGCCCAGTACAGCGCGTACGGCTGGTGGGGCGCCGAGGCCAGCGCGCCGCGCGGGCTCGGGGGCCTGACCAACCAGTACGCGGCCATGCCGAGCCTGCACGTCGGCTGGGCCCTGTGGTGCGGGGTCCTGCTGTGGCGGCACGGCCGCCACCCGCTGCTGCGGGCGCTCGGCATCGCCTATCCCGCCGTCACCACGCTCGTGGTCATGGGCACGGCCAACCACTACTTCCTGGACGCGGCCGCCGGGGCCGCCGTGATGGCCGCCGGGTACGCGGTCTCGCGCCGGCTGTCCGCCCGTACGGCCGGTTTCCGCGGTAAGACCACGATTGTCAGTGGCGGATGGGACACTTCCGCCCGTGAGCTCCTACCCGCCCAGCGGCCCGCCCCGGAAGACGACTCTGCGGCAGCGGCTCGCTGACCTGCGCGGCCCCGCCGTGCCGCCCCGCCCGCTCGACGCCCGCGCGCTGGCGGCGCTCGCCGCCAACCCCGGATGCGGCAGACGAGCCCTGCTCGACGGCGCCGGCGTGGACAAGACCGCCCTGGCCGCGGCCCTCGGCTCGCCCGCCGCCTTCGGCCAGTCGCAGTTCGCCATCGTCCGCGGGAACTCCTTCGAGGCCAGGGTCAAGGGCGACGGCGGAGCCGCCCTGCTGGAGCTGGTCCACCGGCACCTGGGCGACGGAGCCGAGCCGCCCGGCCCGGGCGCCCGCGTCCCCGACCTGACGGCCGCCGGGCCCGAGGGCCGCGCCGCCCGCACCGCGCTCGCCCTGCGCGAGGCCACCGCCGCCGGGGCCGCCACCGGGGCCTGGACCCTGCTGGACCACCCGATGCTGGCCCTGGAGGTGGCGGGCACCCCCGCCTATCTGGAGCCCGACGCCGTCGTGGTGCACCCCGACGGCCGCTGGACCGTCGTGGAGATCAAGTCGTTCCCGCTGATCGACGGGGCGGCCGATCCCGCGAAGGTGGGCGCCGCCGCCCGGCAGGCCGCCGTCTACGTCCTGGCCCTGGAGAGCACCGCCGAGAAGCTGGCCTCCGCCGTGGTCGGGCACACCGTGCTGCTCGTCTGCCCGAAGGACTTCTCCAACCTGCCGACCGCCGCGCCCGTCGACGTCCGCCGGGAGCGCGCCGTGACCCGGCGCCAGCTGGACCGGCTCACGCGCGTCGAGGAGCTGGCCGCGGCCCTGCCCGAGGGGCTCAGCTTCGACCCGGCGCGGCCCGCCGAGGAGCTGACCGAGGCGGTCTCGGCCGTCTCCGCCGCCTACGCCCCCGAGTGCCTGGCCGCCTGCGAACTCGCCTTCCACTGCCGGGAGCGGGCCCGCGCCGCCGCCGAGGTGACCGCCCTCGGCCGCTCCGTACGGGGCGAGCTCGGCGCGCTCACCACCGTCGAGGAGGCGCTCGCGGCCGCCGCCGGCGGCGGCTGCCCCGACGACCCGACCGCGGCCGCGCTGCACCAGGCGGCCCGGCTGCGCGCCGAGGCCCTGGAGGCGGCCGCATGTCCCTCCTGAACACCCTCGCGCGCCTCGAAGCCGTCCGGGCGGGCCGGGCCCGGCCGCTGGCGACCGTACGGCACCGGCATCTGAGCGAGCGCCCGCTGGTCCTCGTACCCCTGACGACGGCGGGCGAGGCCGGGGCCCCGCTCGGCGCCCTGATCGGCACCGATCCCGCGGAGCCGCGGGTCCTGGTGGTACCGCAGCCGCGCGACCGGGACCTGCGCTGGACGTTCCTGGCGGAGCTGGCGGACGTGCTCCTGCCGTACGTGGACGGGTACGCGGACGACGTCGAGTACGTGGAGCGGACCGAGACCGATCCGGAGACCGGCGCGAAGAGCAAGGTCTCCGCCGAGCTGTGCCTGGACGCGCCCCAGGTGATCGTGCCGAGCCGGGCGGGCATCGAATACGTCCGGCTGCTGGGCCGGTCGATGCGGTTCCGGCGGACGGCCGAGGAGGACCCGGAGAACCCGTATCCGGCGCCCACCCGGGTCCCGCTGCTGGGGCGCTGGTTCACGCACCTCGGCGAGCGCTCCCGGGTCCCGGGGGCCGCCATGCTGATGTCGGCGACGGAGCTGCTGGGGCGGCACTGGGCCACCGGCCAGAGCAACCTGGAGGACCAGCACCTGGGCGCGCTGCTGTCGTGGATAGCCCCGCCGGAGGGGGAAACGGGCGCGGAGGCGGCCCTGCGGGCCGAACTGGGCCGCGACCGGGACGGGCGGCTGCTGGTCCCGCCCGCCGGACCGGCCACCGACCCGGCCTTCGACAACAAGCTGCTCGCCCCGGCGATGGCCCGCTACGACGCGGCGCGCACCGCGGGCGACGGGCCGGCCCTGGACCGCGCCGAGGCGGCCGTCCGGGAACTCGTCGCGGAGCAGATGCGGCCGACCTGGCGGGCGGTGTGGCAGTCGCTGGAGCTGCTGCGCGCGCTGCCGGCCGGGGAGCGGGCCGAGGAGCGCTGGACCCGCGACCGCTGGTCGTACACCGGCCACCGGGACCGGGTCCGGGCGGGCGAGCCCCCGCAGCCGCGCCGCGACGACGCGGTGACGGCGGCCCGGAAGCTGGCGACGCGGGAGACCGAGCAGGTGCGGCTCGACGCCCAGGAGGCGCTGGACGATCCGCTGGTGATGGCGGGCCGGCGGCTGTCGGGCGAGGCGTTCGCGGGCGAGGTCACCGAGGTGGTGATGGAATGGACGGAGTCGAAGCGGCCGAGTCCGCGCCCGCTGGTGACCGTGGCCACGGAGGACCGTCCGCAGCTCGCGGAGGGCGGCGGGGGCAAGGTGTTCCGCTCGCTGGACGGCCGCCCGCAGGCGGCGCAGTTCGTCCGCTTCGAGGAGGACGGCCGGCTCGTGCTGCGGCTGCTGGACAAGATGGGCCGCGGCCGGGAGCCGGAGCCGGGCTCGGTGCCGGAGAAGGGCGACCGGGTCTGCTGGACGCTGTTCGAGCACGACGCGCGCGGCGGCCCGAAGCTGCCGGAGCCGGAGCAGACCCCGTGGACGCACGGCGGACCGCCGGGATCCGCGACCGCCGCCGTGCTGCCCGACGCCGTGACCGACGAGGACATCCTGTGAGCACCGCTTTCGATCCGGGCGCGGCCGCCGCCGAGGCGACCGCCGCCATCCTGCGCGACACGCTGCACGGCAGCGAGCGCGGCGTGGTCGTCGACTCCCCGCCGGGGGCCGGCAAGTCCACGCTCGTGGTGCGGGCCGCCCGGGAGCTGGCCGCGGCCGGCCGCCGGCTGATGGTGGTCGCGCAGACCAATGCGCAGGTCGACGACCTGGTGCTGCGGCTCGCCGACAAGGATCCGGAGCTGAAGGTCGGCCGGCTGCACAGCAGCGACGGCGACGCGTACGACCCGGCGCTGCGCGAGCTGCCCTCGGTCACCCTCTCGGCGAAGCCGGGGGACCTGGCCGAGCTGCCGATCACCATCTCCACGGCGGCGAAGTGGGCGTACGTGAAGGACACGGAGCCCTGGGAGCACGCGATCGTCGACGAGGCGTACCAGATGCGCTCGGACGCGCTGCTGGCCGTGGCCGGGTTGTTCGAGCGGGCGCTGTTCGTCGGCGACCCGGGGCAGCTGGACCCGTTCAGCGTGGTCGGCGCCGAGCAGTGGGCGGGGCTGTCGTACGACCCGTCGGCGTCGGCGGTCAGCACCCTGCTGGCCCACAACCCGCAGCTGCCGCAGCACCGGCTGCCCGTGTCCTGGCGGCTCCCGGCGACGGCTGCGCCGCTGGTCTCGCAGGCGTTCTACCCGTACACGCAGTTCCGCAGCGGTACGGGTCATGGCGAGCGGCGGCTGTCGTACGGGGTCGCGTGCGACGGCTCGGGCCCGGACCGGGTGCTGGACGAGGCCGCCGAGTCGGGCTGGGGCCTGCTGGAGCTGCCTGCGCGGCACACCCCGCGCACCGACCCGGAGGCCGTGCGGGCGGTGGCCCTGGTGGTCCGCCGGGCGCTGGACCGCGGGGCGGTGACGGCGGACGAGCAGTCCGAGGCCCCGGCCCCGCTGACCGCCGACCGGATCGCGGTCGGCACGGCGCACCGCGACCAGGCGGCGGCGGTCCGCGCCGCCCTGGCGGAACTGGGCGTCACCGGGGTCACGGTGGACACCGCGAACCGGCTCCAGGGGCGGGAGTACGACCTCACGGTGGTGCTGCACCCGCTGTCGGGCCGCCCGGACGCGACGGCGTTCCACCTGGAGACGGGCCGCCTGTGCGTACTGGCCTCGCGGCACCGGCACGCCTGCGTGGTCGTGGCCAGGGCGGGGATAGCGGAGCTGCTGGACGACCATCCGTCCACGGAGCCGGTCCAGTTGGGGGTGACGGTCAAGTTCCCGGACGGCTGGGAGGCGAACCACTCGGTCCTCGCACACCTGGCCGAGCACCGGGTGGCCTGGAAGCCCTGAGGGGCGGCGCTCTTGCGCGGCGTTGGACAATGGAGGGTGGCCCGGAAGGATCCCGAACGCGCAGCAGGAGGACACGCATGGCAGAGCCCGAGCGGACGACCGAGCGGAAGCTGCGGCCCGCGCCGCTGCTCTTCGAGCCCTCGGAGGCCGCCACGGACCCGGAGCACTTCTTCGACCTGGAGTCGATCGAGGACCCGCGGGAGCTGCTGGCCCGCGCCACCGAGCTGACGCTCGCGTTCCGGGCGGCGCAGGACCGGGCGGTGGAGTTCCAGGCGCTGGCCGCCGCGCAGCTCGCCGATCCGCGGCGGTTCGACCGGCTGCCGCCGGCGGCGATCGCCGCGCAGGCGGAGTGGACCGAGGACTACGCGCGCAAGATGATCGAGTTCGGCGAATCCCTGCAGCGCGAGGCGGGCCCGGAGGCCCCGTAGGGGGTGTCGCGGGCTCGGGGCGGGGCTCGGGGCGGGCTCGGGGACGGGGCCGGCTACTGGGGGGCCTGGCGGCACGCCGCGGTCGCGACGATCCCCTCCACGCCGGCCTGGGTCAGCCCCTTGGTGCAGCCGTCCTCGTCTCCCACGAGACCCACGTAGCACGCGAGCCGGATGGCGTCCGTGACCTCGGCACCCTGCAGCTGGACGATGTCCTGGCAGGCCTCGATGTCGGCGTGGGCCGCCGGAGCGGCGACGGCGGCGCCGCCCAGGGCGAGCGCCAGGGCGGCGAGGACACCGGGGATACGAGCCGAACGACGCATGGGAATGCACCTGCTCTCGGTCGGGACCGCGGTCCCGGGTGCCCCGGACCGCGCGCGGGGGCGGCCGGGCCAGCGCCCGAGGGCGGAGGCCGGAGTCCCCGGCGCCGTGGAGCGGGCTCACCGGCGGGGCCGGGCGGGCGAACCCCCGCTCATACGACGCTAGAACAGTTCCGCAGGCCACGCACTCGCGACCGCCCGGGCCCGGCCACGGGCCCGGTGCGCCGGTCTCGCGCCGGAACCGCAGATGACGCAGGTGGCATATGCGGGGCGCAACATAGCCCACCATCCCCCGTCCTGTCCCGGTTTTCCGTAACTCCTGGAAACCGGATCACTACGCCCGGTAGACCGGTCCGCATGACGACGCTGACGACGGCACCCGCCTGCCCCACCCCCGACGCACGCACCGCCACCCACGTCACCCCCCATGGCGCCGCCTGGCTCGCCTCCGCGTCCGCACACCCGCACAGCACCCTCGCCCTGTGGGAGGCCCGGGCCACCGCCCCCGCCACCCTGCCCTGCGGGACCGCCTTCGACGTCGTCAACGTCCCGCTCGTCCTCGGGCGCCGGATGCTCGACCTGCTCCTCGCCGAAGGCCCCGGCTCCGGGCCCGTCGCCGTGCACCGCGGGCGGATGCTGCTCTTCGCCGCCACCGGGACCGCCCACCGGCTGCCCGCGCTGCTCGCCTGGGAGGAGTGGGGCAGCTCGGCGCCCGCGCCCCTGTGCCACGGCCGCGGCGACGCCGTCACCGTGCCGCCGCTGACCCCCGCCCCCGGGCCGTCGCGCTGGCTCGTCGCCCCCGACACCCGCGCCCCCTGGCTCCCCGGACCCGAGGCCCTCCTGTGGGCGTACGTCCGCGCCGCCCGAGCTGCGGATATCGATTTTTCCTTCCGGCCATCTCCCTGCTAATGTCTTCCTCGTCAGCAAGCGCCGCTAGCTCAGTTGGTTAGAGCAGCTGACTCTTAATCAGCGGGTCCGGGGTTCGAGTCCCTGGCGGCGCACAGACGGAAGAAGGCCCCCACGCAAGTGGGGGCCTTCTTCGTGTTCCGGCAGAACGCTCCCGCAGCGCTGCGCTACGTGGTGATCTTGACCGTGTACGCCCCCGACGGGGTGCGGTCCGCCACCTCGATCCGGATCCGCTCCCCGGGCACCGTGAACGCCTGCCCCACCTCGAGCGGCGCGTCCGCCAGCGGCGGGTACACCGAGCGGTCCCAGCAGGCCTCCGTGTCCGGATGCCCGTCGAGCACCTCGATCGGACCGCCGCCCGACGCCGCCTCGTTGCGCACCCGGTAGACCAGGACCCCCTCCGTACAGGTGTCCCCGTCGTTGCCGGCGGACCCGCGCGCCTCGACGGCGATCGCACTGCCGGTGCCCGTACGGATCACCGCGAGCCGGGTCCCGCCCGTGGCACCCGCCGCCGGGGCCTGGGCCAGCGGCAGCAGGGTGTGCAGCGAGGATCCCGACTGCACGCAGTCCACCTGCGACGCGTCGAGCCAGCCGAGCTTCCACTTGTGCCAGGCGAACAGGTCCGGGGCCATCCCGAACTGGCTGCCCATGACGTCCCAGTCCCCGACGTGCGTGTCCCAGTCGCCCTTGCCGTCCGTCGGCCGGTGGTAGAGGTCGGGCAGGTCGAAGACGTGCCCGGTCTCGTGCGCCAGCACGTTCCGGTCCGGCGGGTGCCGCTCGAAGACGGTCACGATCCGCCGCAGGTCCGTCCCGTCCGCCCTGATCGGCCGGTCGAAGTTGACGACCTTGGTGGCGTCCGAGTCCACTCCGGGCGCGTCCGGGTCGGCGACGAAGTACACGACGTCGTACCGGGAGAAGTCCACCTCCCGGTCGGCGGCGGCGACCGCGTCCCGCAGGTAAGCGGCCCGGTCCTCGGCCGCCCAGTCGCGCTGTATCCCGTACGCCGTGGACGGCTTGGGCATTTGGATCCACTGCTTCTGCGGGTGCGGGACCAGGTGGAACCTCCCGTACGAGGCCCGCTCGAAGAAGTCTCCGGTCGCGGGGAAGTAGTCGCCGGTCAGCTGCTCGGTCGTCAGGGTGGTCCGGTGGTCGGGGAAGGAGAGGAAGACCATGACCGCGTCGAGGGTGTGCTCCGGCTTGGGGTAGGCGCGGTTCCAGGTGTCCAGGCCGAGGGAGTGGTGCGCGGACGTACGGGTCAGGGCGCACGGCGCGGCCCCCGGGACGGCGACCGCGGGACCCGCGACGAGCGACATGGCGGCGAGCGCCGTCAGGGAGGTGAGCGCCGCCGCCGTGCTTCTCATGCGGGAGCGTTCCACTCCCCCGGGTGTCTGCTGTCGCGGCACATCGACCTCCGGTGGTGGATTCGTCCATCTCGTTCCACCTTGAGGCGATTGTCTTACTAATGCCCTGTTCCGCTGCCCCACACGAGTGAGCACTACGGCAAGCCGGTGACCCCGGGGGTTCACCCACATGCCTACACAACGTCACGACCGATCACGGGAGATCAGCAGGGAGCTTCCGCTGCTCAGAGCTGTGCAGAAACGATCGCCCGGGATCCGGCCGGCGAGGCGTCAGCACGCCGAAGTCCCGTGCCCCGCACGGCGACGCCGCTGGATAGGGCCGTACGGTGCCTCTATGATCGGCACACTTTCCTGCACGGACACTCACGAGCACTGCGGGAGCCAACGGTGAGCGGAACCTCAGAGGGAACCGGTTCGGCGGCCGACAGCATCCGATCGGCCATTACGGAGCGTCACCAATCAGTGCCGGCCGTGCCGACGTCGCCGCCCCGCACCGAGTCCGAACTGCGCGATTACCGGGCCGCCTTCAACGCGGCCCACCTCGCGATGGCCGTCGTCGACCGCTCCGGCTACGTCGTCGCCGCCAACGCGGCGCTGGCCGGGCTGCTGGGCAGCGAGCCGCACGCGCTCGTCGAGCAGTGCGCGGCCGACCTGGTCGACCTGGGTGCCGAGGCCCGTACCTGGCAGGCCTACCAGGAGGTGCTGCGCGGCCGGCAGGCCAGACTGCGCTGCACCCGCCGGCTCAAACACCCGGACGGGCACTCGCTGTGGACCGAGGTCACCCTCGGGCCCGTGCCCGGCACCCGGGACGTGCTGCTGTCCGTCGCCGACATCAGCGACCGCCGCGACCTCCAGGCCCGGTTGCGGCACCTCCAGATGCACGACCCGGTGACCCGGCTGCCCAACCGGGCGCTGTTCTTCGAGCGGCTCTCCGCCGCCCTGGAGGCCTCCTCGTACGAGCAGGGCGGCACCGGGCGGATCGGCCTGTGCTACCTCGACCTCGACGGGTTCAAGGCCGTCAACGACACCCTGGGCCACCGGGTCGGGGACCGGCTGCTGACCGCCGTCGCGGCCCGGCTGACGCAGTGCGCCGACCAGTCCGGGTACGGGCGCACCGGCGGGCACCTCGTGGCGCGGCTCGGCGGCGACGAGTTCGCCCTGCTGGTCGAGGACTCCACGGGCACCGAGCAGCTCGCCGACCTGGCGCGCAGCGTACTGGCCGCCGTGCAGGAGCCGTTCGACCTGGCCGGGCAGCGACTGTCGGTGTCGGCGTCCATCGGCGTCGTGGAGCGGGCCACGGACGGGACCTCGGCGACGGGGCTGATGCAGGCCGCGGACACGACCCTGTACTGGGCGAAGGCGGACGGCAAGGCCCGCTGGACGCTGTTCGACCCGGAGCGCAACGCGCACCGCATGACCCGCCAGGCGCTCAGCTCGACGCTGCGGCCGGCCGTGGAGCGGGGCGAGTTCGCGCTCGAGTACCAGCCGCTCGTGGACCTGGAGAGCGGTGCGGTGCGCGGGGTGGAGGCCCTGGTCCGCTGGAACCACCCGCAGTTCGGCACGCTGACGCCGAATCGGTTCATCGGAATTGCGGAAGAGGACGGCTCCATCGTCCAGTTGGGGCGGTGGGTGCTGCGGACCGCCTGCCGGCAGGCCCGGCGCTGGCAGATCGAGCAGCCGAGCGACTGTCCGGTCTTCGTCTCCGTCAACGTGGCGGTACGGCAGGTGTGGGACTCGGACCTGGTCGGCGACGTGGCGGAGATCCTGGCCGAGACCGGGCTGGCCCCGCAGCTGCTCCAGCTGGAGCTGACCGAGTCGGCGGTGATGGGCTCCGCGGGGCGGCCGCTGCAGGCCCTCCAGGCGCTGAGCGACATGGGGGTGCGGATCGCCATCGACGACTTCGGCACGGGGTACTCGAACCTGGCGTACCTGAGCCGGCTGCCGGTGTCGGTCCTGAAGCTGGACGGCTCCTTCGTACGGGGCTTCCGCTACGAGGAGGGCACCCACCCGAACCCGGCCGACGAGACCATCGTCGAGGCCCTGGTGCAGCTCGCGCACCGGCTCGGCCTGACGGTGACGGCCGAGTGCGTGGAGACCGCCGGCCAGGCGGCCCGGCTGCGCCGCGTCGGCTGCGACACCGGCCAGGGCTGGCTGTACTCGCGCGCGGTGGCCCCGGAGCTGATCGCCGAGATGATCGGCACCCGCCCCGGGGCCTGAACCCGGTCCAGGCCCGCCCCACATCCCCTGTGCGGGGCTGCGGGGCGGGTTGCCGTCGGCAGCCGGCGGGGGCGGTTACGGCCGCTCGGTCCTGGCCGAAATACGCCTATCGGGACCGGTACACCGGAATACCCTTGAAACGATCTTGTCGCTGCCCCGGATCGGGGCGCGACCCGTTCGATCGAGGGGGAACCATGAATCCGACCCGAGCTGCGCTCGTCCTGACCGCGACCGCGCTGGCCCCGGTCCTGCTGCTCTCCACGCCGTCCTTCGCCGCAGCCACGGCGGCCGCGCCGACCGCCGCGGCGGTGGCCGCGGTCGCGGACTCGGACGCGGACAATGCCGTCGCCATCGCCAAGCTGCTGGCGGACCCCGCCAGCGGAAGGGCCGTGAAGCGCGAGGCCCAGAAGGCCCTGGACGGCACCCCTGCCGACCGGGTCGCGTTCCTGACCACGGGCCTCGCGATCGCCCAGGACGAGGACAACAAGGTCGCCATCCTGCGGATCCTCGCGGGCAAGCCGGGCAAGGCGGTGACCCTCGAGGCCAACAAGGCCCTCGACGGCACCGCCGCCGACCGGGTCGCGTTCCTGACCACCGGCCTCGCGATCGCCCAGGACGAGGACAACAAGGTCGCCATCCTGCGGATCCTGGCCGGCAAGCCGGGCAAGGCCGTGACCCGTGAGGCCAACAAGGCCCTCGACGGCACCGCCGCCGACCGGGCCGCGTTCCTGAAGACTGGCCTGCGGCTCGCCCAGGCGGAGGACGACCGCGTCACCGTCATGCGCATCCTGACCCGCCCCGGCATCAGCCCGGCCCTGTACGCGGCGGCCGAGAAGGCGCTGAACGGCACGCCGGAGGAGCTGCGGTACTTCATCACGGTCGGCCAGTACCAGGTCTGACCGCGTGCGGCAGCCCCCGCCGAGGGGGCTGCCGCTCCGGCGTACGGTCAGAGGCTCCGGACGAACGCCCCGAACGCCTCCGGGGCCACCGAGAAGGCGGGCCCGTCGGGCCGCTTGGAGTCCCGCACGGCGACGCCACACGGCTGCGCGGCCACCTCGACACACTCGCCGCCGTTGGAACCGCTGTACGAGGCCTTGCGCCATGCAATCGGGCCGAGGGGAGCGCACTCAACGCACTCGCCGCCGGTTGTTCCGCTGTAGGACGACTTACGCCACAGCGCGCCCGCCAGGTTCTGGTTGCTTCCCATAGCGTTCCTCCATTACGCGAGCGATCAGCGTGGCCGAGCGCTCCGGGGGGAGCGCTGCGGCTTGCAGTCGAGCGTAGCCGAACGAACGTTCCTTGATCACTGACGAGTTGGCTGTCATGTGCCCCTGGGCGTAGCCCTCCTCATAAATCACTTCTGGGTCGTCGTCAAAGCGGAGCAGGGTGAACGACCCGAGCATTCCAGTATGTTGTCCGGCTGAAAAGGGCAGCACTTGGATCTGCACCCACGGGTGCTCAAGGAAACTCAGCAGATGAGCGAGCTGCTTCCGCATCACGTCACGGCCGCCGACCTCCTGATGCAACACGGCCTCCGTGAGCACCACCCACAAGGCTGGCTGATGCTCGCGCTTCAGGATGTGCTGCCTGTCCATGCGGGCGGCCAGCAGCTCGTCGACTTGCTCCGGTCGATCGACCCCGAGCAGGGCACGTCCGTAGCCCTCCGTCTGGAGGAGTCCATGCACCAACTGGCACTGGAACGTGGAAATAAACGTGGCCCGGGCCTCCATCTCCGCGTACGCCTGGAACCACGTCGGCAGCACGCTTCGCAGGACCAGGCCCACCAGCCGGGAGAAGTGCCCGTCCGTACCCAGGGCGACATCCAGCCGCTCCGAGAAGTCCCGGGTCGGCACCCGCTTCGTGCACTCGACCTGGCCGATCAGCGAGCCCGTGCAGTAGATGATGTCGCCCAACTGCGTCTGTTTCAGACCGGCCTGCTCTCTCAGCCTGCGCAGTTCGTAGCCGTAGTAGTCCAGCGGCGAGGCGCTGGGATCGAGGTCACGGGCCTGAACCATGAGACGGCACCCCCAAGCGGAAACGAGCTTGTGGCCGAGCGTAGCGACATCGACACGGAGCGGTGTCCGGAATCCGGCAACCATGTGACACACCTCCGCCCCGCCCCCGGAGAGGGGACGGGGCGGGGCGTCGCTCGGCGCGGGGTGGGGGGAGATCAGCAGGCGCCGAGGTCCTTCCAGACACCCCACTCACCCGTGGTGCCCGGGGTCTCGTTCTGCGTCCACCACTGGGCCTTGTACTTGCGGCCGTTGTACGCGACCTCGTTGCCCGCGGTGTAGATCGTGCCCGCGACGTACGCCGGGGTCGAACCGCAGCCCGTGGTCGGCGGGGTGGTCGGAGGCGTCGTGGGCGGAGTGGTCGGCGGGGTGGTCGGGGGCGTGGTCGGCGGAGTCGTCGGAGGCTGCGTGGTGCCGCCGAGGGCGTCCGAGATCTGGTTGAGCAGCGTGGTGTTGGCGTCCAGGCCGAGCAGGGAGTACATCATCGCGCCGGCCAGGCCGCGCTGCTTGCCGTAGTCGACCCGGGCCTGGATGGACCGCTGGTTCAGGCCGGTGAAGAACTCGCCGTCCTTGTAGAAGTACGAGGCCTTGGCCTGGTCGTCCCAGAAGGTGGTCGCCGGGTTGTCGACGATCCCGCCGAGCTCCTTGTAGTTGGCGATGCCGGCCTGCTGGCTGGTGGGCCGGGCCGCGGAGGGGCCGGTCGCGCTCTGGGCCAGGCCGTTGGTGGTCCCGGCGGGGACGCCCTTCCAGCCGCGGTAGTAGAACTCGTAGCCCAGCGTCAGCTTGCCGGCGGGGAAGCCGCCGGCGATGCCGTACGCCGCGTTGCCGTCGAGCCAGGAGTCGATGGCGTTCTTGATGCCGTACTTCTGGGTGCCCGGGGCGATCGGGTCGGTCGGGTCGGCCGCCGAGTTGTCCAGCGGGGACTGGTGGTACGTCGGCCCGTCGCCGTCCCAGGCGCCGTGCATGTCGTACGTCATGATGTTCGCGTAGTCGAGGTACGAACCGATCTTGTCCGTCTCGATGTACTTGATCTTGTCCTGACCGGCCGGGAGCGCCGCCGTCAGCAGGTACTTCTTGCCGCCGTTGGCCGCGCCGTACGCGTCGAGCTGCTCGCGGAACTCCTTGAGCAGGAGCGTGAAGTTCTGCTTGTCCTCGGGGGCGTACTTGTTGCCCAGGTGCCCGCCGGCGGAGCCGGGGTACTCCCAGTCGATGTCGATGCCGTCGAAGATGCCGGCCGCCGTGCCCGGGCCGCCGTAGCCGCCCTCGGCCGGCAGGTTGCCCTTGATGTACTGGTCGATGCAGGAGGAGACCAGCTTCTTGCGGGAGGCGTCGGTCTTCGCCGCGTCGCTGAAGTACTTCGAGTACGTCCAGCCCCCGATCGAAATGTTGATCTTGAGGTTGGGGTACTTGGCCTTCAGCTGCTTGAACTGGTTGAAGACGCCGACGATCGGCTGGTCCCACTTGTCGGCGACGCCGCTGACGCTGTCCGTCGCGCTGAAGGACTTCTGGTAGTCGGCGTACGAGTCGCCCGCGCCGTCACCGGCGTTGGGGTTGTTGTCGTCGCCCGCCGCCTTGTTCGCCTCGAAACAGGTGAGGTTCGTGGGGTGGATGTTGCCGAACGAGTAGTTGATGACGTCCAGCTTGCCCGCTATGCCGCGGGTGTCGAGGTGCTTGGGATAGAAGGCGTTGCCGTACACGCTCCACTGGTCGTAGTACGCGATCTTGACGTTGCCGCCGCCCGCGGTGGTGGCCGCGCCGGCGGCCTGTGCGGTGCCGAGCCCCGCGAAGCCGGCCAGCGCTCCGGCTGCCAGCGCGGCCGTGGCGGCGGCCGCGATGAGGGGTTTACGGAAGTGCATGAACTGCCTCCGGGGGGGTGGGAGGGGGGAGCAAGAGGTTCGGGTGGGAGAAGAGATAGCGATCACCCGAGGGTCGCGTCAATGGTTTGGACCAAAGAAGGACTAGACCACTTGCCATGCAAATCCCCTCGTCAGAGGCCTGAACGCACAGCAGAAACCGCCCGCCACCCTGGGTGACGAGCGGTTTAAGGATGCCTTAGGACACCCTCGCGCAAGGTTTCGGCAACAAACCAGCCGAACTCCGTTCGCACGCGGTCAATCAGCTCGCGGCGCCTCCGCGGGCATCCCGTACACATCTGCGACGAGCTCGTAGGAGCGCAACCGGGCGGCCCCGCTGTGCGCGTTGGAGGTCAGCATCAGCTCGTCGGCGCCCGTGCGCTTGGCCAGGTCGTCGAGCCCGGCGCGGACCTCGTCGGGGGTGCCGTGGACGACGTTCGCGAGCCAGCCGTCCACGAACTCCCGCTCCAGCGGGGAGAAGTCGTACGCCGCCGCCTCCTCGGGCGTCGGGATCAGCCCGGGCCGGCCGCTGCGCAGCCGCAGCATCGACAGGGCGCCCGTGAGCACCTGGGCGCGGGCCTGCCCGTCGGTGTCGGCGGCCAGCGCCGCGACCCCGATCACGGCGTACGGGGCGTCCAGTACGGCCGAGGGGCGGAAGGCCTGCCGGTAGAGCTCCAGCGCGGGCAGGGTGCCGGCCGCCGAGAAGTGGTGGGCGTACGCGAAGGGCAGGCCGAGCTCGGCTGCGAGGCGGGCGCTGAACCCGGAGGACCCGAGCAGCCACAGCGGCGGCCGCCCGGCGGGACCCTGCACGGGGCCGGGCACCGCGTGCACGCGGGCGTACGGGTGCCCGTCGGGGAAGTCGTCGTCGAGGAAGCGGGTCAGCTCCACGAGCTGCCGGGGGAACTCCTGCGCGGCCTCGTCGAGGCGCCCGGGCCCGCGCAGGGCCGCGGCCGTGCGGCCGTCGGTGCCGGGCGCGCGGCCGAGACCGAGGTCGATCCGCCCGGGGGCGAGCGCCTCCAGGGTCCCGAACTGCTCGGCGACGGCGAGCGGGGCGTGGTTGGGGAGCATGACCCCGCCCGAGCCGAGCCGGATGCGGGAGGTGTGGGCGGCGAGGTGGGCCAGGATCACCGCCGGGGAGGAGCTGGCCACCCCGGGCATGGAGTGGTGCTCGGCGACCCAGTGCCGGTGGTAGCCGCGGGACTCGGCGAGCCGGGCGATCGCGACGCTGGTGCGCAGGGAGTCGTGGGCGGTGCTGCCGCTGCCGACGGTGACCAGGTCGAGCACCGACAGCGGCACCGGCGCGCTGCCGCGTATCGCACCCCGGACCGGATCTCCGCGGCCGTCCCGGTCCGCACCCCGGCCCGCGTCCCCGGTGTCACTCATAGTCGCTCCCGTCTCGGTTCGCCGTCCGTACGAAGAACTCGAACCATCGGCGGTCGGCGGTCATTCCCGGCATCCCGGGACAGCAGGCGTGACCTTGGCATATGCCTCCGGATTAGACACAGGCCGGGGGACCTGATTGAGCCATCAATCTCATCAACAGGTGCTCCACACGGGCCTCTTGATGGCTATCGTGGTAGGGCAAGCGGTAACAACCTGCTAGGGGGAAAACCGTGGCGCTGAAGCCCGAGCCGACCGCGCCGTTCCACTCGGTGCAGTACGCCCTGCGCGTACTCGAAACGATCGCCCGCCATACCGGCGGTGTGACCGATGTACAGATCGCGCGTGAGACCGGCCTGCCCGCGGTCCATCTCGCCCCCATGCTCCTCATGCTGCGCCGCGAGGGGTACGTCCTCCAGGTGGCGGACGGCGCCTATGCCATAGGGGACTCCCTGGTCCTGCTCGGCTCCGGCATAGACAGGCAGCAAGCCCTCCAGAACAAGCTGCAGGACACCCTGGACCGGCTGCGGGACTCGGTGGGGGCGGCGGTCTACATCAGCCGGTACGTGGACGGCGAAGTGAAGATCACGCAGTTCGCGGACAGTCCGCGCACTCCGAAGGTGCACGAGTGGGTCGACTTCCGCTCCGCGGCGCACGCCAGCGCGGTCGGCAAGTGCCTGCTGACCCAGCTCGACCAGAACGGGCGGCGCGACCACCTCTCGCGGCACAAGATCGCCCGGCTCACGTCGAAGACGATCGTGAACGAGCGGATCCTGTTCTCGAAGCTGGACAGCCAGCCGGCCACGGTTCCGGTGCTGGACCTGCAGGAGTACGCGGTGGGCACCGTCTGCGCCGCGGTACCGATCACGGCCGGGGCCTCGGTGGGCTGCCTGGCCCTGTCGATGCCCGTCGAGCACGCGCACCGGTTGCGGGCCGCCGCGGACGCACTGAACCGGAAGGCCGCGCCGCTGCTGCTGTCGCTCACCCTGTGACACCGGTCACGTGGGGGCGTTGCGGGCGGACGGGGCGGCGGGACAGGGCCCCGGAAACACTTCGGGCGGTTCCCGGTGAACCGGAAACCGCCCGAAGTACAGGTGCGCCGCCAGGGACTCGAACCCCGGACCCGCTGATTAAGAGTCAGCTGCTCTAACCAACTGAGCTAGCGGCGCCTGACAGAGAAAATACTACCTGCTCCTCAGGGGTGCTCAAAACCAATACCCCCGGCCCGCGGATCAGCGCTCCAGGAGCTCGCCGCGGCCGTGCGCCTCGTACGCCGCCAGCAGGCCGGAGAGGTCCGCCGGACCCAGGAGGCGGTAGCCGGTGGTGCCCGGCGGGGACCACCAGACCGGGTCCGGGCAGCGGAACCCGGACCGGCGCAGGGCGACCCGGTGGACCTTGTTCGTCGCCGTGGTCGGCATGGACTCCACGATCCGGACGTAGCGGGGGGACATCTTCGTGCCCAGGTCCGGCTGGGCGGCCAGGAACGCCGAGAAGGCCTCGGGCGAGAACCGCTCCCCCTCCCCGAGGGCGAGCGCCGCCATCACCTGGTCTCCGGCCACCTCGTCCGGCACCGCGTACACGGCGACCGCGGCCGCCGGGGACCAGCGCGCCAGGATGTTCTCGATCACCGCCGCGGCGAGGTTCTCGCTGTCGACCCGCAGCCGGTCGTCGGTGCGTCCCGCGAAGTAGAGGAAGCCGTCCGCGTCGCGGAAGAAGAGGTCCCCCGTCCAGTACCAGCCCTCCCGGGTCCGCGCGGCCTCCGCCTCGGGGTTGCGCCAGTAGCCCTCGAACAGGCTCCGGCCGCGGTTGACCAGCTCGCCGATCGCGGCGGAGCCGTTCAGGAGGCGGCCCCGGCCGTCCAGGACGGCCGGCGGGCACTCCGCGCCGGTCTCCGGGTCGATCACGGCCAGGTCGTCCCCGGCCCCGGCCCGCCCCAGGGCGCCCGGCGGGGTGTCCGGGGTGCGCTGTACGGAGGCTCCGCCCTCGGTGGCCCCGTACCCCTCCACCAGCCGGACCCCGAACCGCTCGGCGAAGCGGGCCGCGTCCACCGCACCGGCCTCGGTGCCGAAGCCGAGGCGCAGGGCGTGGTCGCGGTCGTCGGGGCGGGGCTCGGTGGCCAGCAGGTACTGGACGGCCCGGCCGACGTAGGTGAAGTACGTCGCCCCGTACGCGCGGACGTCGTCCAGGAACGCGGAGGCGGAGAACCGGGGGCGCAGCGCCACGGACGCGCCCCCGGCGAGGGCGGGCAGCCAGTCGGCGATGACCGCGTTGCCGTGGAAGAGCGGCATGCAGATGTAGTGGACGTCGTCCGGGGTGACCGAGAACTGCCGGGCCAGGGAGTCGCCGGCGGCGGCGATCCGGCCCTGGCTGCACAGGGCGGCCTTGGGGGCGCCGGTGGAGCCCGAGGTGAAGTAGAGGAGGAAGCGGGAACCGGGGCCGGGAGCGGCGATCACCGCCTCGCCCGGCTTCGCGGCCGCGTACGGGGCGAGCAGCTGCGCGTACTCCTCGGTGCCGGTCACCAGGATCCGCACGCCCGGCAGGTCGAGCCCGCGCAGCAGCGGCAGGTGGGCGCGCTCGGTGACCAGGATCCGGCAGTCGGTGTGCAGGACGTCGCGCGCGAGCTCCGGGCCGCGCCGGGTGGGGTTGATCCCGGCGACGGCGGCCCCGGCGAGGGCCGCCGCGCCGAGCCAGAACGGGAACTCTGGGGTGTTGTCGAGCAGCACCCCGATGTGCGGTTCGGCGTCAGCCGGCAGCAGGTCGACGAGCAGCGCGGCGCGCGCGGCGGCCTCCTGGGCGGTCCGGTGGCGGCTGAGGACGGCGGTGTGCGTGCTGCCGCCGTACTGCAGCCCGGGCCGGTGGTCGCCCCATTGGCGCGCGATGAGCTCCGCGACGGTTTCGGGTGTCGTCCGCATGCCGCCGGAGATTAGCTGACGAACTGTCAGAATTGAAGGTCAGAACTGGACGTCGGAGCAGGCGTAGAAGGCCATGGGGGTGTCGTTGACCGTCCAGACGGCCAGGATCATGTGCCGGCCGGTCTTGCCGCTCGGCATGGTGCCCTGGTGGACGGTGGTCATGGCGGGCCGGGCGCCGTTGTAGGCGACGGTGAGGAAGGGCTGGGACTCGAGGGCGGCGCGGGTGAGGGGCTTGGTGGGGTCCCAGCCGTTCTTGGTGACGTAGTACTTGAAGTCGGTGGTGGAGTGGTTGGCGGTGAACTGCCACCGGAAGCCGTAGCTCTGCCCGCTGGTCACCTTGGTGGTGGGCCAGGCCCCGCCGCGCGGGTCGTCGAGCTGCGCGAACTCGCTGTGCCCGCCGGCGCATATCTGGCCGTCGGCCGGACCGGCGGCCGGGAAGCCCTTGTAGCCCTCGACGCTCTGCGGCTCCCACTGGATCGGGCCGCAGTCGGAGACCGTCTTGTTGGCGCAGAGCTTCTGGCGGCTGATGGGGGTGTCCGTGTAGCCGTGACTGCTCGCGGTGGGGGCGGTGAGGAGCGCCAGGGAGGCGACGACACCGAGGCCGAGCGCACCGGCGCCGGCTCGTCTGGGCAGGTGAACGGGCATGCGGATGGGACGCATGATGCTCCTTGAACGTGGGGGGAGTTCGGCGAGAGCGTGCGCACGCGTGGGGATGCAGGTCTAGACCAAGTACCAGACTATTGACGGGAGTTGGCCATGTCCAGACCAATGGGGGAACGGGTGGTCCGGTCGATTCCGGCCACCCGTTCCGTATGCGCTGCGTCTCCTGCCCCGTTGCTCCGCCCTACTCCGGGCGTCCCGTGTAGAAGGCGACGGTGAGGTCCTTCACGAGGGCCTTGCGCTCGTAGTCGTCGAGCTCGACCAGACCGCGCGAGGTCAGCCGGTGGACGGTGTCGTCGACGGCGTCCACGATCGAGGTCAGCACCGTGTCCCGGTGCTTGGCGTCGATCGCCGCCACCCGTCGCCGCCGCATGGCCTCCGCGACGTCGGGGGCGTACTCGATCCGGGTCGGCTGGGCCGAGTACACCTCGATCCCGACCGCCTCGGTCTCGGTCGCCAGCATCCGGGTCAGCGCGTCACCGACGGCCTCGGCGTCGCGCAGCGTCGGGGCGTCCTCGTGGAAGGCGTCGGCGGGCAGCTGCGACAGGACCCGGGCCATCGCCGATTCGACCTGCTCGGCGAGGTAGTCGGTGTGGTCCTCGACGGCGAGGGTCGCCCGGGCGGTGTCCTTGACCTGCCAGACGACCTGGACGACGACCCGCAGGGCCAGGCCGCCGGAGTCCACGGCCGGCATGGGCTCGCTGCGCCAGTGCCTCAGCCGTACGTCGACGCGGCGGCGCAGCAGGAGGGGGCTGACCCAGGTGAGGCCGGTCCGGCGGACCGTGCCGCGGTAACGGCCGAAGAGGGTGAGCACCCAGGCGTGGCCGGCCTTGGCGCGGCCCAGCCCGCCGAGGGCGAGCAGCGCGACGATGCCGAGGAAGGCGAGCGGCGGCCAGTGGGTGGCGCGGAGCCCCTGGTAGGCGCGGGGGGTCGCGCCGAACGCGGCCACGAAGGCGGCCGGGACCGCCCCGGCCCGCCAGAGCACCGCCAGGCAGCCGGCGAGGGCGAGCCCGCCGACGCCGACGCCGACCCAGCCGGGCAGCACCGGGCCGCGGTGCTCCCGCAGCCGGTCGTCGCCGCGCGGGACCCGGCGGCCCGGGGCGGGGCGCAGGGCGCGGGGCCGCGGCGCGGCGGCCGGTGGCCGGGCGGGGGCCGGGGGGTGGGCCGGGGCTCGCCGGGACTCCGCGGGGAACGGCAGGTGGACCGGCACCTCGGTGACCGCGGCCCCGCGGGCGGGCGCGATGCGGGCCAGGCCCTGCGGGTCGGGCTCCTCGCGCTCCGCCCCGATCCCGCGGGTCACCGCCTGCGCGACGATGTCCGCGACCGCGGGTCCGGGCACGCCGTACGTCCCTTCGGGCCCGGCCTCGCCGCGCCCGTGCCCGTGCCCGTGCGCGGACTCGGGATCGGCCTCGGGGTCGGCCTGGCCGTGCGGGTGCGCGGGCTCGGGGCCGCCCTGGAGGCCGACCTGGCCGTACGCGGGGGCGGACTCGGGACCGGCCTCGTGACCGGCCCGGCCGGGCGGGTGCGCGGGCTCGGGATCGGTCTGGGGGGCGGCGGGCGGCCACGCCTCGACGTATCGCCGCCCGGGGCCGCCCGTCACCGGCTCGGTCCCGGTGGCCGCCTCGGGACCAACGGGCGGCCAGACCTGCCCGTGCGGGGGCAGCGGCTCGCCCCCGCCGTCGAGGCTCCGCAGGCGCAGGGTGGCCACGCCCGTCTGCGCGGCCTCGTCGGGGCCGGGCCCCGCCGGGGCCGGTACGCAGACCAGCGGATCGGATTCATGGCCGTACGGCCCGCCGGGCCCTGCTTCGCCGTGCCCGTGCCCGTGCCCGTGCCCGTGCGCGGACTCGGAGACGGCCTGGAGAACGACGTGGCCGTACGCCGGAGCAGGCTCGGGATCCGCTTCGTGGCCGGCCCGGTCGACGGCCCCGGTGAGTGCGGGCACCGGCTCGGCCTCGGCCCGGATCCGGGCCGCCGGGACCTCGCTCCGGGCGGTGTCCGAGGCCGGGCGCCCGTGCGGCAGGGCGACCTCGCGGGGCGCGGCCAGCAGCCTGGCCGGAGTACCGGCGACCCAGGCCCGGCCGCCGGACCGGCCTTGCCCACCGGAATCCGCGGCCGCGTCGGCCACGTCCGAAGGCCTGGCCCCCGACTCGCTCCGGGCCGCGTCCGGGAGCCGAAGCCCGGCCCCCGGACCGCTCTGAGCCGCGTACGGGAGCGGAAGCTCGCCCAGCGGACGGGCCTGGGCCGCGTACGGGAACGGATCCGCGAGCCGCAGGGCCTCGGCGCAGGGCTCGGCCCCCGCCTCCGCCGAGTGCGGGGGCAGGTTCACCGCCGCGTCGGCCGTCCGGCCGGCCTGCGCCGCGTACGGCAGGACCGGGTCCGCCGCCGCGGCGACTTCGGCCGGAGCCCCGGCCTGCGCCGCGGGCGGGAGCGGGGCCGCGAGCCGCAGAGCCTCGGCGGGAGGCTCGGACCGCGGCCCCGCCGCAGCCGGATACGGCGGAACGTTCGCCGCCACGCCGGCCACCGGCGGGCGCTCGGCCGGCGGGGCGGTCTGCGCCGTCGGCGGGGTCAGGGGCCGGGGTGGGGTGGGGTACAGGTCGCCCGTGACGCTCAGGGCCGGGGCGGTCGGGGTCGCGGCTGCCGCAGACGGCACGCGGAAGGTGCCCGTCGTCGAGGTGGTGCGCGTGGGGTACATCGTTGCCTCCGTCATGCGAACAGCCGGCGCCAGGTTTCCGGGCCCGGGTAGCCGTCGGCCGCGGCGCCTCGCCAGCCCTGGGCGCGCTGGAAGGCCTCGACGCTGCGGCGGTCGGCCTCGCTCCAGCGGGAGCCGGGGCCGGACGGGTAGTGCTTGCCGAAGCCCTTCTTCACCAGCTGGCGGCCCAGGACGGCGATGAACGGGTGGGAGGACCCGGGGCGGAACGCCGACGGGCCCGGGTAGGCCGACACTCCGGCGGGACCCGGCGCGGCGTCCACCGTCGGCCGGATGTCATTGCCCTTGTGTTCGACGAGCAGTTGCCAGGTGTGCGCGCCCGGGATCCCGTCGGCGTCCGTGCCCGTCCAGCCCTGCGCGCTCTGGAAGGCCTGGGTGGCCAGCCGGTCGGCGTCGCTCCACGCCGTGCTCGCGCCCTTGGGGTAGAAGCGGCGGCCGCCCCGCTCGATCAGCATCCGGCCCAGCTGGGCGACGTACTCGTTGTTCGCGCCAGGGCCGAACTGCGTGGCGCCGGGGAAGACCGTCGGGACGGCCGGCTTCGGGTCGGTCGCCGCAGGGTCCTCGGCGAGGCCGCCCGTCACCCCGTTGAACCGGTACGGCAGGTACTTCGTCGCGTTGCTCCAGTAGCCGTACGGGGTGGCCCCCTTCCGTGTGTTCGGGCGGGTCTGCTCGTACGCGACGTAGTGCGTGCGCGTCTCGTCGACCCACCCGCCGAAGAGCACCACGTGCGAGCCGTTGGTGGGGTCCGACGGGTTGTGGAAGAGCAGCATGTCGCCCGGCAGCAGCTCCTCCTTGGTGATCTTGGTGGCGAATTTGTCGAGGCTGCCGGTCCACTCGTTCGTACCGAGGTTCCAGGCCATCGAGACGTAGCCGGAGCAGTCCTGCCGGTAGCCGTCGGACCAGTACGAGGACATGCTGTACGGGACCTTCGCGTCCAGCCACAGCTTTGCCCGGGTGATGATCGACGTCCGGTCGATGCGCTTGACCGCCGACGGCGCCCCGGGCGCACCCGCGGGCTTCGCCGGCGCCGGGCGCCCGTGCAGCGGGGACCGGGCGCCCTGCGGGGAGCCGGGGACGTCGGCGGAGGGGGTGTCGGCGGTGGCGGTGTCACCGGAGGGGGTGTCGAGGGAGACCGGCCCCGGGCCGGGGACCGGGGTGGCCGCCGCCAGCGCGGCCGAGCCGCCACCGCCCAGGACCACGCCCGCCGCGGTGGCCAGCACCAGCGCCCGGCGGGTCCCGCGGGCGGCCGGGTGGCCGCCGTCACGAAGCGGTATGGCCCGCGCGCGGGCAAGGGCGCGACGGCGCTGCGTACAGCCGAGGCAGGCGCAGTCGCCGGCGGGCTCGTACTCCTCGAAAGCGGGCATCGGCATCGGTGCAGGCATCTGCACGTGCATCGGCGGCTGGATCGTCATGCGGTTCCGTCCACTCCCCTGCTCGTCGCTGGTCCGGCGGGCCACGCATCTGTCGGGGCATCAGATGCGGCTCGGCCCAGACATATCGTGCACGATAAACCCCTCAAACATGGGTTAATCGGACAAGGCGGGCGCGGCTGGTCACGAGCACCACTCGAGGTGGGGTAGAGTTTTCCCTGTCAGCAAGCGCCGCTAGCTCAGTTGGTTAGAGCAGCTGACTCTTAATCAGCGGGTCCGGGGTTCGAGTCCCTGGCGGCGCACAGACAAGGGAAAGCCCCTCGCAGCGAAAGCTGCGAGGGGCTTTTTCGTCGTGTCGCGGCCGCTTAGAGTGGCGGGCGGACCTCCCGCGCCGGTCCCCGGACTCCTCCCGCGCTCCGGGCGCGCCGCGCGGTCGAGGACCGGACGGCCGGCGGTGCCGGGGCGGGTGCGCGCGACCGTGCGCGTGTCGCCTCACGCCGCCGCGCCGGACCGGACTCCCGCTGCGGCTCCACCGCCCGCGCCGGTCCCCGTCCCCGCGCCCGTACCCGGCCTCGCGGGCGGGGTCGTGCCCGTCAGGTAGGCGGAGACGATCACGTTCGCCGTGTACTCCTTCGCCGCCTTGTCGTACGTTCCCCCGCAGGTCACCAGGCGCAGCTCGGCCCGGCCCGGGATCCGCGGGCCGTAGGCCCGGTGCGCGTCGAAGCCGGCCCGCTCGTAGACCCGTACGTCCTCGATCGTGAACTCGGCGACCGAACCGTCCATCCGTACCACGCGCACCATGCCGCCCGGGCGCGCCGAGCTCAGGCCGTAGAACACCGCCGGCTTGGACGCCGTGTCCACGTGCCCGACGAGCAGTGCGGTCCCGGCCTCGCCCGGCTTCGCGCCGCCGCCCCACCAGCCGACCGTGCCGGGACGGTCGAACGGCGGCGGCTCGACGGCGCCCTGGGCATCGAGGCCCCGGGAGACCACGGGGGCCTGGATGCCCATCGACGGCACGTCGACCCGCATCGGCACGGACGCCGCCAGCGGGGTGTGTGCGGCGGGCAGCCCCGGGACGGGGATCGACGAGCCGCCGGCCAGTCCGGCGGACGGGCCGGGCGGGACGCCGGTGATCTCGCGGCCCCACAGCCACAGGCCGAGCACCAGTACGGACCATGCGGCGAAGGTCAGCAGCCGCCCGCCGCCGGAGGACCTGGGCTCCCCCGAGCCCGTCACCGGCGGGCCCTCACTCGCCGCTGCGGCGCCGGCGCAGCGTCAGCGCCCGGAACGCGACGGCCAGGGTGGCCGCGGCGGCGAGCACGGCGCCGATCACGGTGTGCGGGAGGCCGGGGCCGTCGCCCCCGTGGTTCTTCTTGGCCGCCGCGGCCTGGTCCTGCGCCGCGAGCTCGGCGGACATGCCGCCGCCGCCCGCGTGGACCGGCCAGACGGGAGACTGGTGGGGGTTCGGCCGGTCGCGTTCCTTTTCGCGCTCCTTGTCCCGGTCGTCGCGGCGGCGGACGACCTCGATGGAGCCGCGGACGCGGTCCTCGCCCCCGTCGCACTTCACCCGGATGTCGTGCCAGCCGGGCTGGGCCTGGGAGCTGACCATCGCATCGCCCGTCAGCGTCTTGTCCCCGTCGCGGCCGGAGGACAGGTGGACCTCCGACACGAAGACGGCGGACTTGGCGGACGCCCATTTGTCCTCGCACCCGCGGACGCGCAGCTTGACCTGCACCCCCGGCTCGGCCTGGTGCGGATCGACCGAGACGCCGCCGCGGTTCTCCTCGCCCGCCGCGAGGGCGGTGGGCGCGGACACGGCGGTGAGCGCCGTCAGGGCGACGGCCACCCCGGTGGCACGGAGAGCGATCAGAGCACTGCGCATGGTGAACCTCCTCAACAAGGAGGTTCACGCGCGGCGCGGCGCTCCGCATCCGGAGCGCCGCGGGCTTGACCCGTTCGGATCAGACGAGATCGACCAGGTCGGCGATGGAGGCGACGGTCTTGGTCGGGCGGTAGGGGAACTTCTCGGTGTCCTCGGCGGAGGTCAGTCCGGTCAGGACGAGGAAGGTCTGCATGCCGGCCTCGAGCCCGGCCAGGACGTCGGTGTCCATCCGGTCGCCGATCATCGCGCTGCTCTCGGAGTGCGCGCCGATGGCGTTCAGCCCGGTCCGCATCATCAGCGGGTTGGGCTTGCCGGCGAAGTACGGCTGCTTGCCGGTCGCCTTGGTGATCAGCGCGGCGACGGCGCCGGTGGCGGGCAGCGGTCCCTCGGTGGAGGGGCCGGTCTCGTCGGGGTTGGTGCAGATGAAGCGGGCGCCCCCGTTGATCAGCCGGACCGCCTTCGTCATCGCCTCGAAGCTGTACGTCCGGGTCTCGCCCAGGACGACGTAGTCGGGCTCGTGGTCGGTCAGGATGTAGCCGATGTCGTGCAGGGCGGTGGTGAGGCCGGCTTCGCCGATGACGTACGCGGTGCCGCCCGGGCGCTGGTCGTCGAGGAACTTGGCGGTGGCCAGCGCCGAGGTCCAGATGTTCTCGACGGGGACGTCGAGACCCATGCGGGACAGCCGGGCCTGGAGGTCGCGCGGGGTGTAGATGGAGTTGTTGGTCAGGACCAGGAAGGGCTTGCCGGAGTCGCGCAGCCGCTTGATGAAGGCATCGGCGCCCGGGATCGGGGTGCCCTCGTGGATGAGGACCCCGTCCATGTCGGTGAGCCAGGATTCGATCGGCTTGCGCTCTGCCACTGGACTGTTCTCCGCTCTCGGTGGCCGTGACCTCTGACCTGTCACCTTCGGCCTGCGACCGCTGGTCTGTACCACCCTATCGGGGCCGGGCCGTGGACGCTTCGGGCGTCCACAGCCCGGACCGCGGGGGCCTGGATCAGCCGAGTTTGACGTTGTCGACGGTCCAGTACCAGTTGTTGGTGCCGGCGTAGCGGAAGCGGATCTGGACGTCGGTGGCGCCGGCCGGGACCTGGAGGGCCAGGGACTCGGCCTTGGCGACCGCGTCGGCGGTGTAGCTCTTGACGACCGTCGGCGTACCGCCGTTGTAGGAGACCAGGACCTGGGCGGTCTGGCCGGCCTCGTGGTGGTAGTGCGTCTGGAAGGTCAGGTTCTTCGTGGTACCGCCGGTCACGGCCCACTTGGGGGTGATCAGGGTGGAGTCGTAGGAGCCGGTGTGGGACTTGTCGTCCCACTCGTCGGAGTCGGCGACGGCGAAGACGTCCCGGGAGCGGACGTTCAGTTCGCGCCACTGGTCGCGCTGGGCCTGGCTCCAGAACTCGTCGGTCGCGAAGGCCCAGCCGGCCCACTCGGTGACGCCGCCGGTGCCCATCTTGGAGTTGTCGACGGCCCAGCCGGCCGGCGGGGTGTGCGTGAAGCCCTTCACGCCGGCGGGGATGCCCGTCTCGTCCACGCGGCCCTGGAGGTTCGGCCGCAGGGTGTCGAACGGGTCGTTGTCGTCGGGGGCGTTCAGCGGGATGCCGTCGATCGCGGAGCCGGGGTCGACGCCGACCTGCGCGAGGGCGGTGGCCGCCACGTCGACGAGCTTGACGTCGGTGCGGACCGAACCGGCCGGGATGCCCGCGCCCTTGGCGATGACGAAGGTGCCGCGCTCCTGGATGGTGGAGCCGCCGTGGCCGCCCGCGTCGGTGTGCCCGTGGTCGGTGGTGACCAGGATCTTCCAGTTCTCCTGGGCGTACGTGGGGCGGTTCTGCACGGCGGTGAGCAGCTGGCCGACCATGACGTCGACGCGGCCGATGGCGTCGAGGTACTGCTGGCTGGCGGCGCCGTACGCGTGCCCGGCGCCGTCGACCTGGCCGAAGTACACGAACGCGGCGTCCGGGTTCTGGTCCTGCAGCTCGGCGGAGGCCGCGGCGGCTATCTTCGGGTCCTCGGTGCCGTAGCCGTCGCGGTCGCCCTTGAGGCTGAGGCGCTTGTCGACCTTGGCGGAGAAGATCGGGCCGCCCGCGTCGGTGGAGGTGATGGGCTCCCAGTCGGCGGCCGCGTACGTGTTGAGCGACGGCTTGGCGTTCTCGATGCGGGTCAGGAAGTCCGGGTAGGCCGTGTAGTTCTTGCCGGCGAAGGTGTTGTCCTTCACGCCGTGCTTGTCGGGCCAGACGCCGGTGGCGATGGTGGACCAGCCGGGGCCCGAGGAGGTGGCGGCCATCGGGTTCGCGTACAGGGTGCTCTTGGCGGTCAGGCCCTGGACCATCAGGCCGTTCAGGTTCGGGGCGTTGGCGGCCTTGACGCGGTCCAGGACCGTGCCGTCGATGCCGATGACGAGGACCTTGTCGGTGGTGGCGGCGGCCGCGGCCGTCTCGGCGGTGGCCGCGTGCGCAGTGAGGGCGGTGGCGAGCAGGGCCGTGGCGGTGGCGGTCACGGCGAGGGCGCGTCCTGACAGGACAGTGGGCACGTACTCCTCCGGGAGTAATCGTGGGGAAGGCGCGGGTGGACTTGCATGGGGGCGTACCTGAGGGCGTACGCCGCGACGTGCGCGTGGACGTGCGCCGGGTCCGGACCGAGGTGCGGTCTTCGGTCCAGACCCGTTATGCAAGCGTCACTTTCCTGGTCGTGGGTGACCAGGAGGCAACCGGTCAGCTTCCGGTTGCCGACTTCCACGCGTCCACGTAGCCCGCGAGGTTCTTGTCGATGTCGGCCCAGTCCGGCTCGAAGACCTCGACACCGGTCATCAGCTTGGTGAGTTCGACGGCGTTGGCGTCGGTCGGCTTGACGTCGGTGCGCGCGGGGAAGCCGCCGCCGACCTCGCTGACCAGCTTCTGGGCGTCCTCGCTGAGCAGGTAGTCGAGGAGCTTCTTGCCGTTCTCGGTGTGCGGGGCCTTGTCCACCAGGCCGGCCGCGTACGGGAGGGCGAAGGTGGTCGGCTTGCCGCCGTCCTTGGCGGGGAACCAGATGCCCAGGTTCGGCATGGACTTGGACTGCGCGAAGTTCATCTGGACGTCGCCGTTGGCGACGAGCAGCTCGCCCTTGTCGGTCTTCGGCGCGAGCTTGCTGGTGGAGGAGGACGGGCCGACGTTGTTGGCCTGGAGCTTCTTCAGGTACTCCAGCGCCGGCTCCTTGCCGCCGAAGTCGTGCATCGCCTTGATGAGGACCGCGGTGCCGTCGCCCGCGACGCCCGGGGTGGAGTACTGGAGCTTGCCCTTGTACTTGCCCTCCAGCAGCTCCTCCCAGGTCTTGGGCGCCTCGGCGAGCTCCTTCTTGTTGTGGACGAAGCCGAAGTAGTTGTTGACGACCGAGGTCCACTTGCCGTCGGCGGCCTTGTTCGCCCCGTTGACCTTCTCGGAGCCCTGCGGCTTGTAGGCCTGGAGCAGGCCCTTGCCGTCCGCCTGCTGGATGAACGGCGGCAGGGTGACCAGTACGTCGGCCTGGGTGTTGGTCTTCTCCCGGACGGCGCGCTGCACCATCTCGCCCGAGCCGCCCTCGACGTACTTGACCTCGATGCCGGTCTTCTTCGTGAAGTCGGCGAAGACCTTGTCGTACCAGCCGTCGCCCTTGTCGCTCTTGAGGCCGTCGGCGCTGTAGACGGTGACGATCTTCTCGCCGCCGCCCTTGGACCCGTCGGAGGACGAGCCGCCGCAGGCGGTGAGGCCGGCGGCGAGGGCGAGGCTGCCGGTGACGGAGGCGGTGATGCGCAGGAGGCGGCGACGGCTGTTCGCGGTTCTGAGGTTGCTGGACATGGAACTTCCTTACGGGGAAAAGGGAGTCAGCGGTACGTGGCTCTGGTGCGGATGCGGGAGACGGCCAGGAGGACCAAGAGGGTGGCGGCCATCAGGACCACGGCGACGGCGGAGCCGCCGAAGAGCGAACCGCGGTCGGTGGCGGTGAAGATCCGGACCGGGAGGGGCATCCAGTCCGGCGGGTAGAGCATCATCGTGGCGCTCAGCTCGCCCATGGACAGGGCGAAGCAGAGTCCGGCGGCCGCCGTCAGCGACGGCAGCAGGAGGGGGAGCTTGACCCGCCACAGCACGTACGCGGGGCGGGCGCCCAGGGAGGCCGCCGCCTGTTCGTACGCGGGGTCGAGACGAACGATGGCGGCCGAAACCGACTGGTGGGCAAACGCCGTGACAAGAATCGTGTGCGCCAGGATCACGATTGAGCTGGTGCCGTTGAGCAGCAGCGGGGGCTTGCTGAAGGCGACCAGGACGGCGAGGCCGACGACCACGGACGGCACGGCGAGCGGCAGCATGAACAGGGCGTCCAGCGCCCGCTTCCCGCGCCGTTTCAGCCCGGCGGCGGCCAGCGCGGCCCAGGTGCCGACGGTGAGCGCGAGCAGGCTGGCGACGAGGGCGGTCACCAGCGAGGTGGTCAGCGCCTGGAGCGATTCGCCCCGTACGGCGGAGGCGTAGTTCCCGGTGGTCGGGCCGGAGGGGAAGGCGCCGGACCAGTGGGTGGAGAAGGACGCGGCCACGACGACGAGCAGCGGCAGCGCGAAGAGGGGGAGGAAGAGGAGCCCGAACAGGCCCCAGGCGGCCCAGCGGCCGGTCCTGCTATGCACCAGCACGCTTGCTCACCACCCGGTAGAGGCCGAACAGGCCGACGGAGATCGCGATGTTGACGACGGCGACCACGCAGGCGGCCGCGTAGTCGGATTCGAGTATCGCCTTGCCGTAGATGAGCATCGGGAGCGTGGTGACGTCCTTGGCTCCGGTGAACAGGACGATCCCGAACTCGTTGAGGCACATCACCAGGACGAGGCTGCCGCCGGCGGCGAGCGCCGGGAGGGCCTCGGGGAGGATCACGCGGCGGATGATCCGGGCGGGCTTCGCCCCGAGCGAGGAGGCCACTTCGAGCTGGGCGGTGTCGAGTTGGGAGAAGGCGGCGAGCAGCGGGCGCATCACGAAGGGCGTGAAGTACGTGATCTCCGCGAGCAGCACGCCCCACGGGGTGGTGAGGAAGTGGAACGGCCCGTCGGCGGCGCCGGTCACGTCGGTCCAGAGCCCGTTGGCCATGCCGACGGTGCCGTAGATGAAGAGGAGGGCGAGGGTGATGAGGAAGGAGGGGAAGGAGAGGAAGACGTCGATGAACTTCGCGACGCCGCGCGCCCCGGGGAAGGGGACGAAGGCGATGATCAGCGCCAGGGTGAAGCCGAGGACGAGGCAGCCGGCGGTGGCGCCGGCGGCCAGCCAGACCGTGGTCCCGAGCGCCTCGCGGAAGGCGTGGGACCGGAAGACGGAGGCGTAGGCGCCGAAGGCGCCGCCGCCGTTCTCGGGGGTGAGGGACTGCTGGACGACCAGCGCGAGGGGGTAGAGGAAGACCAGCGCGAGGGCGGCCACGGGCGGTACGGACCACAGCCACCGCGGAATTCCTCGCGCCTTCTGCGGGGTTCGAGGCGCCGGGTCCGGGGCGGAGCCCCGCGCCTCCCCGGCGGAGGATCCTGCCGGGCCGCCGGGTACGGCGGGGCGCTGGGCCGGCACGGCGCGGATCTGCCGCGTGGCCTCAGCCATCGGTCACCCCCGCGGCCAGCAGCACCGCGTCCCGCGGTTCGAAGTGCAGCGTCACCGTGTCGCCCAGCGCGGGCGTCTCGCGCAGCTCCGGCAGGTCCGCCTTGACGCGGTGGCCGTCGACGTCGACGTACAGCCGGTGCGTCGAGCCCCGCCACTGCACCTCGGCGATCGTGCCGGTCAGCGCGTTGGGCCCGGCCCCGAGGCCGAGCAGGTGCGGCCGCAGGCACAGGGTCGCGCTCGCGCCCGGCGCGGCCCGTCCGCGGTCCAGCTCCAGCGCCCGCCCGGCGAAGAGCGCCCCCGAGTCGGCGACGGTGACCGGCAGCAGGTTGGCGTTGCCGACGAACGACGCGGTGAACTCGGTGCGCGGCGCCCGGTACAGCTCCTGCGGGGTGCCGCAGTCCTGAAGCCGCGCCTTGTCCATGACCGCGATCCGGTCGGCGAGCGTCAGCGCCTCCACCTGGTCGTGGGTGACGTAGAGAATCGATACGTCGGGCAGTTCGCGGTGGAGCCGGGCCAGTTCGGCGAGCATCCCGGAGCGCAGCTGCGCGTCGAGCGCGGACAGCGGCTCGTCCAGCAGGAGCACACCGGGCCGGATCGCCAGCGCGCGGGCGATCGCCACGCGCTGCTGCTGTCCGCCGGACAGCTCGCGCGGGTAGCGCTTGGCGTACGCCGCCATCCCGGTCATCTCCAGCGCCTCGGCGACGCGTCCCGGGATCTCGGCCTTGGGGGCCTTCTGCGCCTTGAGGCCGAACGCCACGTTGTCCTCCACCCGCATGTGCGGGAAGAGCGCGTACTGCTGGACGACCATGCCGATGCCGCGCTTGTGCGGCGGGAGCGCGGTGACGTCCCGGCCGCCGATCAGCACCCGGCCCGCGGCGGGCCGTACGAAACCGGCGACCGCGCGCAGCGCCGTGGTCTTGCCCGAGCCGGAGGGACCGAGCAGCGCCATGACCTCGCCCGGCTCGACGGTCAGGTCGAGCCGGTCCAGCACGGTGGCGGCGCCGTACGCGACGCTGACCCCCTCGAAGCGGATGCCGCTCACGCCGACTCCAGCAGGATCGAGGGCAGTTCGGCGATCGAGTCGAGGACGTGGGTCGCGCCGTGCCCGGTGAGCGCGGCGAGGTCGTGGGCGCCGGTGAGGACGCCGGCCACGATCCCGGCGCCGGAGCGGCGGCCGCTGAGCATGTCGTACGCGGTGTCGCCCGCGACCACGACGTCCCGTACGTCGTCGGCGGCCCCGGTGCGCAGGAACGCGGCGAGCACCATGTCCGGGTAGGGCCGGCCGCGGCCGCCCGCGTCGGCGGGGCAGAGGGTGAGGTCGGCCAGGCCCTGCCAGCCGAGGGCGTCGAGGATGGCGTCCTGGGTGACGCGGGCGAAGCCGGTGGTCAAGACGACGGTGCGGCCGTCGGCGCGGAGCTTCTCGATGGCCTGTCGGGCGCCGGGGATCGGGGCGATGAGCCCGCTGTCGACGAGCTCGCCGTACGCCTCCTCGAAGGCGGAGTTGGCGCGCTGGGCCATGTCCTCCGTGCCGAAGAGGTGGCGGAAGACGGAGATCTTCGACTCGCCCATGGTGTCGCGGACGTACTGGAGCTTGGCCGCGTGGTCGGCGGTGCCGGGCTCGACGCCGAGGCGTTCGGCGGCGCGCTCGAAGGCGCGCTCGACGAGGCCGCCGTCGGCGACGGTGGTGCCGGCCATGTCGAGGACGACCAGCCGGTGGGACGGGTGGTTCGTGCTGCTTGCGCCGCTCGTGTTGTTCATGGTGCTCATGTCCTCTACCAGCCCAGTTCGTTCGCGGTGGTCTCGGCTATGGCGGGCGAGCAGGTCATCCCGCGGCCGCCGGGTCCGGTCACCAGCCATACGCCGTCGGCCACCTGCTGGCGGTGGACGACGCGGGTGGTGTCGGTGCACTGCGCGTACACGCCCGCCCAGCGGCGCCGGATCTGCGGCAGCGGGCGGCCCAGGAAGCCCTCGACGACCTCGGTGAGGTACGCGTACGGGTCCTCGAGGGTGTCGAACGCGAAGGGGTGCTCGTACTCGTGGGTGTCGCCGATGGTCAGTCCGCCGTCCTGGCGCTGGACCATCAGCAGCTGCATCTTGTGCGCGGCGGCGATCGGCGCCTGCGCCTGCTCGGCGTTGAGGGCGTCGAGCGCGCCGCTCCGGTACGCGGGGTAGTAGCGGAAGCTGTCGGCGTCCGCGATGGAGGTGGTGAGCTCCTCGCCGAGCGGGGCGGTCTGCATCATCTGGAGCCGGACGCGGCGCACGGGCAGGTCGGGGACCAGCTCGCGGACGAGTCCGGACAGCCAGGCTCCGGTGGCGAGGACGACGGCGTCGCCCCGGTGGACGTCGCCGTGGTCGTCGCGGACGGCGCCGTCGCCGACGACCTCGCGCACCTCCCGTCCGGGCAGGAAGGTGTACCGGCCGCTCGCCGCGAGGGCCTCGCGCAGGTGGAGCTGGGCGGTGCGCGGTTCGACGGCGGCGTCCCGCTCGCACCACAGGGCGGCCTCGAAGGCACCGCGCAGGGCGGGGTTGATCTTCCGCGCCTCTTCCGCGGTGACCAGTTCGTAGCCCCGGGCGGCGGCGTCGGGGCGGGCGGCGGCCGCCTCGGCGACCGCGTACTCACGGGCGCCCCGGACCGGGGTGAGGGAGCCGATCGCGCGGAAGCCCAGGCCGGGCACCTCCGCGCCGATCCGCTCCCAGAGCTCGCGGGCCCGCAGGGCGGTCTCGAGTTCCTCGCCCCCGGCCCGCCCACTGACCCAGATCTGGCCGAAATTGCGCAGCGACGCGCCTCTGGCCTCCGCCTCTCGCTCGATCTGGACGACCTCGTGGCCGCGTTCGACTGCTTGCCAGGCGTGCATGGTGCCGACCACGCCGCCTCCGACGACTATGACTCTCACGCGCTCCACGGTGGTCGCGGCCCGTGGACCGGGGGGATCGCGGTGGCAACGGGACGGTGAACAGCCCCCGACGCTTGGACTAGACCCGTTACCGTTCCGTGATGCGAATGGCCCTTGGATACGCCCTTTTTCGGCACCTTGGCGGTGATCCGCTCGGGGCTATTCGGGGCGCAGGTGGGTCGTGAAGCTGAACCGGTCACCACGGTAGAGCGAACGCACCCGCTCCAGCGGACGCCCGTCCCGGTCCCGGGAGAACCGGTGGATGAGCAGCATGGGGAGGGCCGGCGGGGTGCCGATCAGCAGGGCCTCCCGGGGGGTCGCGAGGACGGTCTCCAGCTTCTCGTCGGCGTCCCCGAACGAGATCCCGAGCCGGTCGAGGAGGTACCCGTAGAAGGAGGAGTCCGGCTCGAATTCGGTGTCGAGGCGGGGCGCCCGCGCCACCCGGACGTACGTGCTCTCCAGGCCCACCCGCTCGTCGTCGGCGAGCAGGACGCGCTCCAGGTGCCAGACGGGCTCGCCGGGTTCGGCGCCGATGCCGGGGGCCAGCTCGGGCGGGCAGGGGAACTGCTCGAGCCCGATGAGGTTGCGGCCGGGCCGGCGGCCCTGGCGCCGTACGCCCTCGGTGTAGCTCGCGAGGGAGAGGGGCTGTTCGAGCTTCGGACCGGCGACGACCGTACCGCGCCCGGAGCGGCGGAGCCGGCCCTCCAGGAGCAGCTCGCGCAGCGCCTGCCGCACGGTCTCGCGGGACACCGCGTACCGCTCGGCGAGATCCCGCTCGGTGGGCAGCAACCCGCCCTCGCCGAGGTCGTCGAGGAGGTCCGCGATGAGGGCCTTGACGGCGTAGTACTTGGGGATGCGGCCGTGCTCCGGGATCCCGGACCGGACGGGCGAGCCGGGGCGGTGATGCAGGTTCTGTTCTTCCACCCTCGGACTGTACGCGGACGGGGTGTACGCAGATCGGCGCGGCCTAGGCGGGGGTTCGCAGTCGGCGGGCCGTCAGCAGGAGGCCGCCGCCGGCGGCGAGGGCGGCGGCCGCGCCGGTGGCGAACGCCCAGTCGCGGGGGCCGGTGTGGGCGAGCGAGCCCGCCGCGCCCGTCTCCTCCTCCGGGCCCTCCACGGAGAAGCGGTAGGCACCGGCCTCGCCGACCCAGTCCCCGTCGTCGGCCCGGCGCTGGACGAGGGCGGCGTCGGCGACGACCTCGCCGGCGGGGGTGCCGGGCGCGAAGGCCAGACGGACCGTGACGGTCACGGAGCCGCCGCCGCGGACGGCGAAGCCGGAGAAGGCCTCGCCCCCGTCGAAGACGGCGATGACCTCGTCGCGGTCACTCCGCTCGAGGCTGACGGGGAAGCTCCCGCCGGGGGTCTCGAACTCCATCCGGAAGTGGGCGGGGAGCAGGGCGCGGGCCTTGTCCGTGAACACCACGACGGGGTGGATGGCGGTGCACTCGCCGTTCGTCGTGTTGGTGAGGTCCAGGAACCAGGTCTGCGGCCCGCCGCCGGCCCGGTACACGGCCGGCCCGCCGCGGATCCGCGCGCCGATGGGGAAGGCGGTGCTCTTCCCGTCGCCGCAGGTGGCCTCGATCCGGGACGGCAGCGCGGGCGCGGGCCGCGCACCGCCGCCGTTGCCGATGTCCGCGGCGGCGTTCGGCACGCAGAGGGCGACGGCGACCAGGGCGGCGGAGAGGGCAAGGGCTTTGCGCAGTCGCATGGAAGACCTTCGCTTCGCTGCTCGCCGGACGGGAGGATGGTCGGACGAGGCGACAATCACCCCGGCCTCCCCGCACCCTCCCACGCGCCCAAGACCGCCCGGCCGGTGCCGCGCCCGCGTGCTGCGCTTTACGCCTGATCGGCGCACCGGACCGGGGCCTCAGCCCACGCGCCCGAAGAGCGGGGCCAGGGCCAGTTCCGCCGCACCCTCGGCGACGCCGTCCTCGGACGCGGTGACCTCGGGAACCGGGCCGCCCAGGTTACGGGCCTCCAGGACGCGGCGGACGCCCGTCGTGAACACCTCCGGTGCGGAGTCCACCACCCGTCCACCCAGCCACACCCGGTCCGCGTCGAGGAGCGCAACGACGTTCGCGGCGCCCTCGCCCAGGATCCGCGCCGCCTCCGGGAGGTCCCCGCGGGCCACCGCCTCCAGGCAGAGCACTTCCGCGCACCCGCGGCCTCCGCACCGGCAGGGCGGGCCGTCCAGACTCAGCACCTGGTGCCCGAACTCCCCCGCCGCGGACCGTTCCCCGCGGAAGACCTCGCCGCGCAGCCGGAGCCCGGCTCCCAGGCCGGTGCTCAGGTGCAGGTACAGGGAGGTTCCGACGGCCCGGCGGCCGGGGACCGCGACCCCCGCGTTGGTGTCCTTGTCCAGCACCACCGGCGGGGCGTCGGGCCCGAGCCGGTCCGCCACCGCCTGCCGCAGCGGGAACCCCTCCCACTCGGGGTATCCCGTCACCCGGCCCAGTACGCCGGCCTGCCAGTCGAGCGGTCCCGGCGTGGCGACCCCCACCCCCAGCAGGGACCGTGCGCCCGCCTCCCCGCACAGCCCGTTCACGGCCCGTGCGACCTCGTCCGCGACGGCGTCCGGTCCGGCCGCGAAGTCCAGGGGGCCGCGGATGCGCTCGATGACGGTGCCCAGCATGTCCACCCGCACGGCCCGCAGCTCGTCGCGGTCGGCGTGCACCCCGACCGCGTGCCGGGCGCCGCTGACCAGCTGGAGCAGCGTCCGCGGCTTGCCCCCGGTGGACTCTCCGCGGCCGGCGTCGGCGACGAGTCCCTCCGCGCGCAGCCGCGCGGTGATCTTGCTGACGGCCTGCGGGGTGAGGCGCGTGAGGGCGGCGAGGTCGGTGCGGCCGAGGCCCTCGATGCCCGCCTCGCGCAGGAGGGCGAGTACGAGCGCGTCGTTGTGGCCGCGCAGCGCCGGCAGGTTCGCGCCGCTTCCGTTGCTCCTGCTACCCCAGTCCACCTCTCCATTGTCCACCCTCCTTGCACTTAAGCAACACTGTTGCCAAAGTGGATCCATGAACGCCTCCCCTTCCGCTTCCCCCACGCGGTCGAACGCCCCCCTCCGCGTCGGCCTCGTCGGCTACGGACTCGCCGGTTCCGTCTTCCACGCGCCGCTCGTCTCGGCCACGGACGGGCTCGTCCTCGACACGGTCGTCACCTCCGACCCCGGCCGCCAGGCCCAGGCGCGCGAGGCGTACCCCGGCGTCCGGATCGCCGGCTCCGCCCAGGAGCTCTGGGACCTCACCCCCGCCCTCGACCTGATCGTCGTCGCCTCCCCCAACAAGACCCACGTCCCGCTCGCCACCACCGCGCTGGGCGCCGGCATCCCGGTCGTCGTGGACAAGCCGCTCGCCGCCACCGCCGCCGAGGCCCGCGAACTCGCCGCCCTCGCCGACAAGACCGGCACGTTCCTGTCCGTGTTCCAAAACCGCCGCTGGGACAACGACTTCCTCACCCTGCGCCGCCTCCTCGCCGACGGCGAGCTCGGCGAGATCCAGCGCTTCGAGTCCCGGTTCGAGCGGTGGCGCCCGCAGCTCAAGGGCGGCTGGCGCGAGTCCGGGGCCCCGGAGGAGATCGGCGGCCTGCTCTACGACCTCGGCAGCCACGTCGTCGACCAGGCGCTGGTGCTGTTCGGGCCGGCCGTGCGCGTGTACGCGGAGACCGACGTGCGCCGCCCCGGCGCCGAGGCGGACGACGACACCTTCATCGCCGTCACGCATGCGAACGGGGTCCGCTCCCACCTCTACGTCAGCGCCACCACCGCCCAGCTGGGTCCGCGCTTCCGCGTACTGGGTTCCCGCGCGGGCTACGTGAAGTACGGGCTGGACCCGCAGGAGGCGGCCCTGCGCGACGGGCAGCGGCCGGGCGCCGGGGAGAGCCCGTGGGGCGAGGAACCCGAGCACCTGTGGGGCCGGGTGGGCTCCGGCGAGTCCCCGCTGACCGGCGGCGGAGCCCCGGTGCCGACCGTGCCGGGCGACTACCCCGCGTACTACGCGGCGGTGGCGGCGGCCCTGCGCGAGGGCGGCCCGGCGCCGGTCACCGCGCACGAGGCGGCGCACTGCCTGGCGGTACTGGAGGCCGCACGGACGTCGTCCCGGGACGGGGTGACCGTCGAACTGGGCACGGGTACGGGCACTGCCTTGTCCTGAAAATGGACAATTTGCGGGTCGCGGGCGATCTATCCTGCACAGGTTGAAGATCGTCACGCATGTGAAGAATGGAATCCGTCTGTGAAGCTGCCCCGGATCGCATCGGTCGTCGCCACCGCCGCGATAGCCCCGGCCGTCCTGCTCGCCTCGCCCGCTTTCGCCGCCGAGGCCTCGTCGCCGGCCGCGCCGACTGCTCCGAGCGTGCCGGACGCGGCCGCGGCCGGGCCGGCGGAGAAGCAGGCGGACAAGCAGGCGGAGAAGCAGCCCGAGGAGCAGGCGGACAAGCCCGCGGACAAGCCGGCCGACGAGCCCGCCGAGAGCCCGCAGGCCGCGAAGGACCGGGCCGCCGTCCAGGCGATCCTCGCGGACCCGGCGAGCGGGCCGGGCGTACGCGAGGCGGCCGAGAAGGCGCTCAAGGGATCGGCCGCGGACCTGCGGAAGTTCCTCGACGTGGAGTGGGCCCGGGAGCAGCTCACCGACGACCGGGTACGGGTCTCGCAGATCATCAGCGTCGGCGGCCCGGCCGTGCAGAAGGCCGGCAAGGCCGCCCTGAAGACGGACACCCAGGCCGCACTGACCGAGTTCCTCGAGACCGGGCAGCACACGGCCCGTTTCGAGGACGACAGGGTCGAGCTGGCGCGGATGCTGGGCGGGGCGGGCCGCGGGATCACCGAGGCGGTCAACCGGCTGCTGGACAGCGGGACGCCCGAGCAGGTCCGCGAGTTCATCGTGACGGGACAGCACACGATCCGGGCGGTGGACGACCGGGTGGCGCTGCTGACGATGCTCGACGGCGCCGGCCCGGGCCTGAAGGAGGGCATCCTCGCGCTCCTGAAGGGGAACCCGAGCCCGGCGCAGCTGCGCACGTTCGTGACGACCACGCAGCACGAGCTGCGCGACGACGACAACATGGTCCTGATCTGGGCGATGCTCGACAAGGCCGGCCCGGAGCTGAAGAAGGCCGCGATCATCGCGATCAACGGCACGCCCGCGGACCGCGCCGAGTTCCTGAAGGCCGGGCAGTTCACGGCGCGCGACAAGGACAGGGCCGCCGACGCGCAGAGCGGCACGCCGGACGCGGGCAAGGACGATGGCGTCCGGCAGACGGCGGCCGCCACCGGCACGACGTCGGGCGGCAACACCCACGTGACCGCGACGGGCGGGTCCGGCGCGCTCGCGAGCACGGGCACCCAGACCGCCCTGATCGCGGGCGGCGGCGCCGCCGCGCTCGGCGCGGGCGCCGGCCTGGTCTTCGCCGGCCGCCGTCGCCGCGGGTCCGCGAAGGACTGACCGACCGGCGCACGGCGTACGCACGCATCCGCATGTGACCGGACAGGAGGGGGCCGAGGGGGCCGCCGAAGGACGGCCCCCTCCAGCTCGCTTCGCTCGCGGCTACGCGCTCTTGAACTCCTGGCGCTGACGCCCGAGGCCCTCGATCTCCAGCTCCACGACGTCACCGGCCCGCAGGTACGGCTTCGGCTCCGGCTGGCCCATGGCCACGCCCGCCGGGGTGCCGGTGACGATGACGTCGCCCGGGTACAGGGTCATGAACTGGCTCAGGTACCGGACGACCTCGCCGACCGGGAAGATCTGGTCGGCGGTGTTGCCGTCCTGCTTGAGCTCGCCGTTGACCCACAGCTTCACGTCCAGGACCTGCGGGTCCTCGACCTCGTCGGCGGTGACCAGCCACGGGCCCAGCGGGGTGAACGTCTCGCAGTTCTTGCCCTTGTCCCAGGTGCCGCCGCGCTCGATCTGGAACTCGCGCTCCGAGACGTCGTTGACCAGCGTGTATCCGCCCACGTGCGCCAGGCCCTCCGCGGCGGAGGACAGGTAGCGGGCGGTGCTGCCGATGACGACGCCGAGCTCGGCCTCCCAGTCGGTCTTCACGCTGCCGCGCGGGATGAGCACGGTGTCGTCCGGACCGGCCACGGTGTCCGCGGCCTTGAGGAACAGGATGGGCTCGGCCGGCGGCTCGGCGCCGATCTCGGCCGCGTGCCCGAAGTAGTTCAGCCCGATGCCCACGATCTTGCCGATCCTGCCGACCGGCGCACCGATCCGCAGACCCTCCGCGTCCAGCGCCGGGAGCTCCCCGGCCGCCGCCGCGTCCCGTACCCGGGACAGCACGGAGTCGTCGGCGAGCAGGGCGCCGTCCACATCCGTGATCAGGCCGGACAGGTCGCGCAGGGTCCCGTCCTGGTCGAGCAGCGCGGGACGCTCCGCTCCGACCGGTCCGACACGCAGCAGCTTCATGGGCATTCTCCCGTGGTCGTGGGTGGTCGGCCCATGGGCAAGCCCGGGCCTGCCGATGGGTTGCGGCCATCGGAGAATTGGTTGATCCTCCAAGATGGCTGCCCAATCCGCAAGACCCTGTTCACAGACTGGAACGCTCGCCCTCTTCGGCCGCCTCCTTGCGGTACTGGAGCCAGGCCCGCTCCGCCACGGACCATGCGGTGGTGGTCACCAGGTACAGCCCGGCGGCCAGCGGCACCACGGCCGCCGTGATCAGCGTTCCGAACGACAGCAGCGGCAGTACGCCGCCCAGCTTGCGCAGCATCGCCTGCTGCTCGGCGCTCACCTCGGCGGCGACCCCGGGCCTGCCCTTCGCGCGGGGGGCGGCCGCCACGGGAGCCGAGGCGGCCGCTGCGGCGGCCAGGGCGGCAGCCCGCCGCCCCCGTACGGCGCTCCACGCGGCGACCGCCGCGATGGCCGCGAACAGCCCGAGGAAGACCAGCCCCTGCGCCCCGAGGAAGCCGCCGTCCCCGAGGGCATCGCTCCACCGGGCCCCGAGCGGGGCGGCGAACAGCCGGTGGTCCAGCAGCTCGCCGGACGAGGAGAAGGCCTTGTACATGAGGAAGAACACCGGCAGCTGGAGCAGCAGGGGCAGACAGCCGGCCACCGGGGTCGCACCGCGGAACGCGGCCCGGTTCAGCGGATGCAGGGCGAGCCGTACGAGCACGGTGAACAGCACGATCGCGGCAGCGGTCGCGGACTCGGCCAGTACCGGCTCCAGGAACCGGCCCAGCTCGACAACAAGAGAGGTGAAAACGGACACGCGGGCCCTCCGAGGGGTCTCGTCAACGTCGAAAGAACTGCATTTCGGCGCGACGACCACGAGGGGCACGACAGCAGACAGAGCAAGAACGGAGCAGGTGCCCCTACGCGGCCGTCAGGACGAGACGACCGGGCGCCCTGGGCCGTGACCGGCCCGAGGCATCGGGATCACGCTGCGGCAGGAACGCAGTGCGCTGCTCACGATCACGTATCGCGGTGCGTATGCGGTGGGGCGGCACAGGCCGTACCAGCCGGGCGGCGAGGGCCGCGGCGCCCGCGGTGACGGTGGCGGCGAGGGCGACCACGACGGCGCCCAGCCCACCCAGCCCGCCCTCCCCGGCGAACAGCCCGAGGAACCCGAGAATCCCGGCGAGCAGGAGCAGGGACATCAGCAGCGGCATCACCAGCCGCCCACGATCGTGCCGAGTCATGCAGAGCCCCCCTCCCAAGATCCGTTCGTACCCACCGCATACAAGAACGCGGGCTATCTCCTCATGGTTCCCCACACCACGAGCCGATATTTGGAGGTGTACTCGGGCGTGCAGGTGGTGAGCGTGATGTACGCGCCGGGCTCGCTGTACCCGTACTCCGGCCGGACCGTACTGCGCGGCACGGGCGCGATCACCCCGGTGTCCCGCTCGCCGGTCTCCCCCAGGACCTTCCCGACCACGTAGGTGTACCGCTTCCCCCGCACATCGACGATCAGCTCGTCCCCGGCCCGCAGCCGGTTGATGTACCGGAACGGCTCGCCGTGGGTGTTGCGGTGCCCGGCGAGCGCGAAGTTCCCCTCCTCCCCGGGCTGCGCGGTCCCCGGGTAGTGCCCGACGTACCCCTTGTCCAGCACGGCCCGCTTGTCGACCCCCTGCGCGACGGGCACGACGACACCGAGCCGCGGGATGCGCAGCACCCCGTACGCCGACTCCTGCGCCGGAGCCGGGGCCTGCCCGGCGGCGGGCGGGACGGCAGGGCTCTCGGAGGGAGCCGAGGAGGGACCGGCAGCGCCGGAGGAGGAAGAGGAAGAAGCCGGCGAGGGCCAGGCCGGGTCCGAGGCTGAAGGAGAAGCCGAAGGAGAGGCGTTCCACTCCTCCTCCAAGTCCCGGACCTGCTGGTGGGCGCCGGCCAGGGCCTGCCGGTTGGTCCACCACACCTGGTGCACCACCAGCAACAACACCACCACCCCCACGGTGACGGCCAGTTCGGCGGCGCCCCACAGCACCCCGGCAAGACCGGCCCGCCGCCCGCGCCGGCCGCCCCCCTGCACCACCACACGCATGTGATCCCGCACGGGCCGCACCTTAAGACCTCCCCCGTCAACAGACCAGCCGCAGTACGGTGTGAACCATGCGCCCTGACACGCCTGCCGAGCACATCGCCGAAGCCGAGCGCCTCATCCGCACGGCGACCCGTTACCCCGAGGACCAGGAGCCCTTGCTCCTCCAGGCCGCGGCCCACCTCGAACTGGGTGACGCCCGGGACCGCGCCAGCGCGCTGTACGACCAACTCCTCGCCGGCTCACCGGCCGACCCCCACCTGATCAAGGCGCTCCAGGCCGCGAACCTGTGGGAGTACGGCCACGAGCCCGAGGCCCGCGCCCTCATCCAGGGCATCCGCGCGGCCGCGCCCGCGGACCCGGCCCCCTGGGAGGTCATCGCGGAAGCCCTCGAGGCCCACGACGAGTTGACCACCTCCGAGGAGTGCTTCACCCAGGCGGCCACCCTCCTCATCACGGAGAACGCCCCCCTGACCCCGGCCACGACGGCCCTCCTGACGGGACGCCACCGGGTCCGCCGTCTCCTCGGACTCCCGCACGACGACTGGGACATGGTCGCCGACACCCGCCACATCGGCCCGATCCCGCTGGACGAGCTCCACGACCCGAAGCGCATCTGGGCCCTCGGCTCCGACGACCCGGCCGAGCTCCGCGCCGAGATCGCCCGCCTCCGCGCCGAACTGGGCGACCGCCGCGCCGCCCTCTCCCGCCCGTTCCCGGTGGCCATCCTCCACTGGCCCCAGCGGGAACTGGCCGAGCTCCTCACCTCGTACCCCACCCTGGCGGCGGAGTACCCCTCGCACGAGGCCCACCTGCGGGAGATCGAGACGTCCCTGCGCGCCCTGGCGGCCTCGGGCACGACGAACCTCGGCATCGTGACGGCGAGCGTCCCCTCGTACGAGGCCTTCGCGGCATCGGAGAAGACCTCCCCGGCTTCCCCGTCCCTCCTCCCGGAATACGCCACGACCCTGGCGGCCCGCGGCAAAGCCACCCCCTGGCCCCCCACCCCCACGTCCCCCTGCTGGTGCACCTCAGGCAAGCCGTACTCGAAGTGCCACGGCGCTCCGTAGGTAGGGCCTCAGCACTCAGGACGGCCGAGCCGTCCGGCACTGTCAGCCGGACGGGTCGCTCAGATGACTGACCAGGGCATGAAGGTCCGCGGCATCCATGCCCCAGGGAGTCACGTCTTCTTCCGGGTCCGCCAGCTCCTGCACCAGCGGGTCATCCAGGATCTTGCCCATGAACTCCAGCTTGTGACCGAGCCGGTCATGGACGATGCCGTCGATGGTGCCCCGAGCGAGGAGCACCGTGACACGTGTGTGCGTATCGGCAGCAAGCCCCAGCCGGTGGATCCGGTCCAGGCTCTGCAGAAAACGGCCCGCGGCGAAGTCCCTGTCCACGTAGACCGCGTCGTGGCACACGTGATGAAGGCTGATCCCTTCCCCCAATGTCGCGGGATTGGACAGCAGGACCATGCAGTCGGGGTCTTCGCGGAACCTGCGGATCTCCTCGTCCCGGTCCGGCGTCCCGCCGTGCACGACGGCCGGCCTGTACCTGCCCATCACGCCCGCGAGCGTGGTCAGGTTCCTGACGAACGTGGACCACACGAGCGTCTTCCGGCCAGCTCGGGCATTGTCGGATACCGTCTGCAGAACCGCCTCGTACTTGGGTGAGCTCTCGTACCTGGGCAGGTCCCTCATGAGTTCTTTCAGGGGCAGATCATCCGAGGGGTGCAGTGGCGGCACGTAGAAGGGCAGCGGCTCGTAGCGGTCCGATCCTGCTTCCAGCAGCGCCGGGTTGGTGCTAGCCATCATGAGGTAGACGAGCACCTTTCCCAGTCTGGTGAACTCCTCCTGTTCTCTGGCAGCCAGCCCGGTCAGCTGATTGCGGAGCGCCGAGTACAGCTTGCGGTGCGCTGCAGGGAGGTCGACGTACTTGACCCGGACGTCCACTGGCGGCAGACCCAGCTCGTTCTTCGTGGTACGTGTGAACAGCGGCCGCAGGACTTTGCTCGCATGCGCGAGGTCCCCGCCGGCCACAGCCCGGTCCACTGCACTCCGGCCGTGCCCCGGCCAGACGAAGGAAAGCAGGCTTTCCAGGTCCTTGGCGCCGTTCGGAGCGGGCGTACCGGTCAGGATCAGCCGGTGGCTGGCCAGCGGTCCGAGGGCCATGCAGGTGGCTCCGTACGTTCCCCTGACTCCGAGCTTCATCCGGTGGGCCTCGTCCAGCACCATCATGGCGCGGCCCATGCTGAGCCAGTCCGCAAGCTGGGCCTGATAGCGGCTCAGCCTTTCGTAGTTGACGAGCAGTATCTCGGCGTCGTTGTCGGGCCAGCGCTTGAAGACCCGCACCACCGGGGGTTCGGCGAAGCACAGGTCTGATTCGTCGCGCCACGCCTCGTACGCGGACTTGGGGCTGACGACGAGCATCCGCCGCACCGATCCGGACCGACGTAGGGCTGCGTACACAGCCAAGGCCGTGCGGGTCTTCCCCGCGCCGGGCACGCTGAAGTTCGCTCCGTGCGTGAGGGACAGCAGTTTGGCGATGTCCCGGGTCTGGAAGTCGGTGAGGGGCGCGATCCAGTCATCTCCCAGCATGCCGGCGACGGCGGACTCAGCAACGAGCCCCGTGACGTCCTGGCCCCGGCTGCCGGCCCTGAGGCGCTCCTCGACTGCCTGGGCATCGCGCACTGATGCCTCGGCGAGGTCCTTCAAGTCCTGCGCGAACGACACACCAGCCGGATCGTGCCAGTGCCCCAGCAGGGGAAGACGAGAGAGGAAGTCTTCGAGGTCTACCTCCGCCGCAAGGTTCCCGCGCTGACTGCCGCTGCCGAACCGGGCGATCAGCCTCACCAGATGGCCCTGGTCGCCGGGAAGGGCCCGGAAAAGGACCTTCGTCCTGGTTTCGTCGAACCCCAGCCGGAGCGACGGCTCCTCCGTGTCGAGCACCCTCAGCCCTCGCTCGCCTTGATCAGCCAGTTGACACCGGTCCCGGGCGTGGCAACGCCGCGACTGGCCTGGCGCGCCAGCTTCGCCATGCTCCCCTTCAAGCGCAGCAGCGCACTGTCGAAGCTCTCCTCGTCCAGGCTGCCCTTCGCCAGGGCCTCCACGAGGTCGGTGACGCTCTGGTCGATCGCCGCCCGCGCGTCGTCCAGCCGCTCTGCGGTGGTCTGCCGTACCCGCTTGAGCCGGTCGTCGCGCTCCGCCTCGTCAAGCGCACGCCTCATTCCCCGGCGGGCCGCCGTCACTTCCCGCTGGGCGGCCTCCCGGCTCTCGGAGGAGAGGTGACGGGCCGATTCCGAGGCCTTGGCCCACAGCACCCGGTCCGTCGCCGCACGGGCTTGGCGGACGGGGTCCGAATCGGCCGGGACCGAGACGCTGAGCCCGGGAATCGCGACTGCTGAAGCCGCCTCGCCCGCATCAGAGGTCAGCAGTTCCGGCAGGTTGGCCTCGAGGTATTGCGCCTGGAAGCCCTCACCGATGAGACGCGTCTTCGTCTTCGCGAAGTCCAGGAGGATGGCGACGATCCTGTTCTCCTTGACCTGCTCGGCTCGCTCCTGGCTGGCAGCCGACATCCTCACGTAGGTGCGGTGCAGCTCCTTGAGGTTCTCCTGGTGCCCCTCGAAGTCAGACAGTGCGAGCCTGGCCCCCTCCGGGGTTCCGCTCCGGTCGATCATGTCCCTGATGACACTCAGGATCCAGCGTTCCTGTTTGAACGTCTTGAGCTGTACATGGAAGGCTCGCGCGATGTCGGCCGCGTCGCGGCCCATCAGCTCCTGCTCTTCCATGGCGATCAGCCGGTTGATGTAGGAGTAGTCCCGGCGCTCGTCGGGCCGCAGCTGAAGGGCCAGCTCGACCGCGTTGATGTCTTCCCAGGTGAACGACGGAGGCAGGACACCGACCCGGATCGACGGACGCTTCAGCTTGCGGAGTGCGGCCGCGCGCGTGTTGCCGTTGACCAGGATGCCTTCGTGCGTGATCAGCCCCGGCTCCTGCTGGTCGACGGCCTTGAGGCTGTCCATCAGGGCTTCGAAGTCAGGGTCGATCTCGTCCGGGTTCGCCGACTTCCCGACGAGGAGACGGTTGAGGTAGTCCTGACTCTCCGGACTCCACGGATCGGCATCCAGGCCGCGGGCGAGCTCCGGATCATGTCCCCGCTGCGCCCGGATCCGGTGCGTCGCCGGGTTGTAGTAGAGGCGGTGGAGCGGCACGTCGATCACGCCCACGTGGAGCGGTCGTCCGTTCCAGTCGACGGTGACGGTCTCCCGGACACCCTCAGCCTCTACGGGCTCCTTGAGCCGACGTGCGACGAACTCCACGTTCGCTTCGGCGTCCGGAGGAAGATCGAAGTTCAGCATCCCCACATGTCTCCTTGACTCGGGCGTCCGCCCGTCCTGCTGCCGGCCATCCCACCCACGCCCGCTACGGCTGCTCGAGCGCCTGGCGAACCGTCCCGCGCGACTCCGCCGGCAGACTCCGGTACTCCCCCCACAGCCGATCCAGGAGGCTGAAGTCCCTGCGGTCCGCGGCCACCCACTGCGCGAAATGCTCCCGCTCCACCTGGCTCATCTGCTCCAGGCGGTCGAGCACACCGCTCAGGTCGGTCTGCTGGCCGCGGCCTCCGATCCGGCAACGGCGGCACTCGGTGACCAGCTCGACGCTCACTGAGCCGGCGTTGGAGACCTCCCTGCGCGCAAGGTCCAGCTGGGCGGTCTCGATCCCGCCGTCGTACGCTTCGCCGGCGGCGATTCCGCACACGCGGCACAGGTGATCGTCACGATTGAGGATCTCACGGCGCTGTGGAGCCGAAACCACCGCAGCCGGCTTGACCCTCGACTGCCCCGGCTTCCAGACCTGGGCTCCCATCTCCACGAAACGGTGCTCGTTCGGGCTGAGCGTCACGTCGTCTCGATTGGTGGCGATGCGCCACCCGCGGTCCCTGAGATCGCGCATGCGGCGGTCGATCTGCGAGGTCTCCGGAAACGCCTCCCGCAGCTGGGTCTTCGTGAAGACCTCCCCGACCCCGACCTCCGTAGCCAGCCACAGCGCGCAGCGGGCCATCGTCGACAGTTCTCCGTTACGCCACGACGGAATGCCTGCGATCGTCACGATTAATCCCCTAAGTAGCGTTCACCAGCCGGCCATTCCCAGGCCGACACCCATCGACAGCACCCATTCTCTGGGGTAGCGCACCATGCAAATCAAGCCCGTTGGGATGTTTTCGCCTTAACGCAAACACCTTTCAGGCCACGCCGCCCGAAGCGCAAACATCGCCCGCCGCGGATAAGCGGGTAGCGCAAACAGCTATCCACGAAATCAAGGGTTTACCGCTTGCGTATCCCGGCGCCGGTCAAAAGACTTGAGCATCCGTCAGTCTCGTTACGCAGGAGGTTCTATGGCCGCCAGAGGTCAGGTTGGCAGCGCCTACTGGGATGGCTGCAACCCGGCACGGCAGGCGTACACGGCGCGGTTCCGCATCCTCATATCCGCCATGCCCATGGAGAAGCAGGGGGCTCGCGCCAGTTACCTCGACATCCCGCTGAGCACCCTGTCCAACTACTGGATTGGCCGCCGTGTGCCCTCGGCTGCCGACCTCGCCGCCATCCACGACGCGGTGCGGCGGAGCGCCCCCGGCGTACCGGACCAGCTTGAGCATCTCGAACGACTGCGTAAGCACGCTGCGGTGCGTCGGAATGCCTCCGCCGAGCCGCAGCAGGAGTGCAGCAACATCCGCGCAGCGGAGCAGATTTCCACCGCCTCGCCCACCCGGCCTTTCCAGTCCGACTCCTCCGCGCCGTCCTCCCAGTCCGGCACGATTCCGGCAGCGGGACCGGCACACGACCGGCACAGCGGCGACGAAGAGAAGACCGGCGAGACCGTCCGCGCCTTGATCACAGCCCAGTCCGCCGGTGACCGGCGCGGGGTCATCGGCATCGCCTGGTCCGCGAGCAAGGCGCTCACGCACGAGGAACTGTGCACCGCGGCCGCCGACCTGTACGCCAGCGGGCACCCCGGGCTCGGGGAAGCGCTCCTGCTCGGCGGCCGCGAGCGCGGCCACGAAGACACCATGCGGCTCGCGATCACGCTGATCCGTGCTGGCCTCACCGATCAGGCGGAACTCGTCCTGCGTGCAGCCTTGCCCCGAGGGGGACGCCGACAGCCGTAGCCGATGGGAAGACTCCGCGCGCCACCGCATCTGCCGGGATCCAGCAGCGCGGATCAAGATCAGCACCCTGCTCCACCCCTTCACCCTGCCCGGAAACCGGACAGGGACACCCCACCCACGCCCTCTTTCAATGGAGTTGACCCATACATGCTGAGCATCTCGCTGTCCGCACTGATCTTCATGATCGCCATCGCCGTGGTGTTCGCTCTGCTCATGGCCGGGGCTGCGGTCGCGGTGGCGCGGTGGGACAACCGTTCGGTGGCGGCGTCGATCATCACGGGGGCCGTCGCCTTCGCCGGAACCCTGACCCTGGCGTTCCTGCTGTTCGGTCTGGTGCTCGGAGCTGGCACCTGACAGCCACCGACGGGCAGACCCACCCGGACCGACTCGCGCCGGTAGGCTCGTTGCCATCCAACGGCCGACTCCTCCGCGGCCGCCCCCTTGCCAGACAGGTGGTCCGCTTGCTGTTTCCGGACATTTCCGCCGCCTTGATCATCCAGGACCAGGCACTGCCCCAGGACGACCCCGAACTGGCCCTGGTCTACACACAGCTGCGCCGGCTCGACCCCGTCGGCCAGCGGTTCGCCACAGTACTGAGAGACACGATCGATCAGCTGCTGAACGGCGAAGTGACGGGCAGGTACGACTGGAAGTCCTTGTTCAAGACGGAGAAGACCCACGCCGGGACGGTCGTCGAGATCAACCTCCAGCGCGAGTTCGCGTTCGAGGACGGCATCGACATGGACTACCGGATCGGCGGCGTGGACGTCGACTGCAAGTACTCACAGAAGTTCGGCGGCTGGATGATCCCGCCGGAGGCGATGGGGCACCTGTGCCTGCTCGTCTGGGCGGACGACTACAACAGCGTCTGGAGCGCCGGCCTGCTCCGGATCGTCCCCGAGTTGCTGAACGGGGGAAGCAACCGGGACATGAAACTGCAGATCAAGGCGGAGCACCGCACGAAAATCCTCTGGCTCTGGCGGAACGCCGAACTGCCCGAGAACACCCTTCTCCACATGAATCCCTCAGACCGTGAGGCCGTATTCGCCAAGAAGTCCGGCCAGGCCAGGCTCAACGAGCTGTTCCTGCGTGCCCAGCGCCGCCGGATCGGACGGAATGTCGTACGGACCGTTGCCCAGCAGAAGGACTACATGAAGCGCGTCCGGGGGAACGGCGGTGCCAGGTCCTCGCTCCGCCGCGAGGGAATCATCATCATGGGCGACTACCGCTCGCACCAGGACATCGCTCGGCAGCTCGCTCTCCCTGTGCCGCGGGAGGGAGATTTCGTCAGTGCCCGTGTCGTCCGGAGCAACCCAGGAGACAGCAGGCCCTCTGCCGTCATCGACGGAGAGTCCTGGGTCCTGGCCGAGAGCGGGGATCTGGTGATCCCGGCCCCGCTTCTCCCCGCGCACACATCGTCTAGCAGCGACTGAGGTCTGACACATGAGCGACCCGTGGACGCCTCCCGAAGGATCATGGGCTTCGTCAGCGGCGCGGCGCCGGAACATGCAGGCGATCCGGAGCCGCGACACCAAGCCGGAACGGCTGATCCGCAGCATGCTGCATGCTCAGGGACTGCGCTACCGGGTGGCAGCACGGCCCATCAAGGACCTTCGCCGGACCGCCGACATCGTCTTCGGGCCGGCGAAGGTGGCCGTGTTCATCGACGGCTGCTACTGGCACGGCTGCCCCGAGCACTACGTGCCTCCGAAGACGAACCCTGGCTACTGGTCCGGCAAAGTCGCTGGAAACATGGCACGTGACCGGGACACCAACCAGCGCCTCCGGGAGGCCGGCTGGACGGTGCTCCGGTTCTGGGAGCATGAAGCTGCTGCCGACTGCGCGGTCCGGATCGCCGCCGAGGTGGAGAAGCGCCGTGCCCGCGGAACCGGTGCGGGCACGGCCTGACTACCCCTGCCCCTGTCCCCGCTCGCGGGCCGCCTTCAGGACCTCGATGATCGACTTGCCGACTGCCGCGGCAACGGGCGGCGGGAAGGCATTGCCCACCTGCCGGTACTGCGCGGTCTTGCCTCCAGTGAACTGCCAGCCCCGGGGAAAGCCCTGAATGATCGCCGCTTGCTCGACCGTGAGCATCGGCCCGTCGGGCCCGAAGAGATCCCTGCCCTCGGATTCCTTCTTCTCGCAGGTGGCGATGTCATTGGCGACGCCGAGTCCGGACACGCCGAGTTGCTTCCAGGACGCCTTAGCCCGGCTCGGGCCGAGGTCAGCTCCCCCGTGCTTCTTGGAACCGCCGACGAGCGTGGGCGCGATGCCGCCCCCCTTGCTCTTCAGCTCGGCGTCACGGTTCCTGGCCGTCTCGAGCCACGTGTCGTACTTCTTGCGAGCGAGCTGCGCGTAGGGGCCGTCGAAGTAGCGCGCGTACCGCTCGCGCATGGTCTCCTCAAGCGCGGCTGCCACGCTCACCGGGTCCTCATGGGTGGGCGACGGCCACTCGTACTTCAGGTCCTTCAGTACGTCGTCGCGGATAGCCACCAGAATGGCGCGGGGGCGCAGCTGCGGCACCCCGAAGTCGCTGGCCTCCAGGACGTCCCACTTGCACACCTTGTAGCCGAGGCCCCTGTCATGGGCCATACGCCCGTCCTCGGTGCGGTAGTCGCCGCCCTGCAGCCTGGCCTTGATCCAGTCGCGATAGTCGGAGAACTTCGGGTCCATGATCCCGCGCACGTTCTCGATCATCACCGCGCGGGGCTTCAGCTTCTTGACGAGGTCGAGCATCCGCGGGAAGAGATCACGCTCATCGTCCCTGCCCAGCTGCTTGCCCGCATGGGAGAACGGGGGACACGGAACCCCCCCGGCCAGGAGGTCGAGCTTGCGCGGCTGCAGGGTCGAGCCCGTCTTCGTCAGGTGCGTGTCGGGCTGGAAGTCATTGACGTCCATCTCGAGCACATCACAGTGCTGCTGCTCCCATGCCCAGTTCGTGCGCGTCGCGATGTTGCTGCGCAGCGTAGCGGCCGCATGCGGGTCGATCTCCACGAGTGCAAGGTGCTTGAAGCCCGCCTCGTGCAGGCCGATGGCCTGCCCTCCCGCTCCAGCACAAATCTCGATCGAGGTGAATACCGCCTCAGTGCTGGTCATGCACCCTCCTTGTATCACTAACAGCGCTGGCGCCCTGTGCCGCCAGCCATCACAGAGGGTGACAGATCCCACTGACATCGACTCCGGCTCCCAACAAGTGTGCGGCATCGCCGCCCCCGCTCCTGCCACTGCCGCTGCCCTCAGCACCGTCGGCTCACAGGGCCGGCGCCGAAGAGTTGCAGCTGCTGGTGCCCGATCGCCCGCACGTCCGGTGGGGTGTGGCGGGTGGTGGTCAGGGTGAGGAGGGTGCGGAGGGCCTTGATGGCCTCCTCGGGGGTGTCGCGGATCATCGACGGGGTTGCGCTGACCACCAGGATGCCGTGGGACTCCAGGCGCAGGCGGCGCAGGAGGGTGGCGTGCCAGGCGTCGCGGGTGTAGTGGTACTCCGCCGAGTCGATCTCCAGGGCGACGCCCTCGTCGGGCCAGTACGCGTCCGGGCTGGCCAGGAACGTGCCGTCCGGGGTGTACAGGCGGGCGTTCCACAGCGGGGTCGGGAGGTCCGTCGCCGCGAGGGCGTCCCGGGCCAGGGCCTCGGCGATCGAGCGGACCCCGGCGATGAGTTCCGCCGCGGCGGCGCGGACCGCCGGGCGGGTGAGGAGGCGGGCCGCGCGGAGCTCGGCGTGCAGGTCCTGCGGGTGGCACCAGCCGGCCTGGACGACCTGGGCCAGGGTCGAGCGGATCCGCGCCGGATCCCCGGCCCGGGAGGCGAAGTCGGCCGCCGCCCGCACCGGGCGGGTGCTCGGGATGCCGGACACCGCGATGGTGCGCGGCCAGCGCGCGGTGGCCAGCGGGCGGACCTCCGGGGTCCCGGTGAGCCGGCGCGGGGCGCGGACCAGGACGTCGGCCGGGGTGGGCGGGACGTCGCGGATGCCGAGGAGGGCCAGGGCGGCGCCGCCGGTGAGGACGGCCGTGTCGCCGGACAGCGGGTCCGCGGCGGGCTCGGCGGCGTACAGGACGGCGGCGAGGGCGCGTTGGCGGTGGTCCGGGGGGCCGGTCTGCAGGAGGTAGACCCGGGGCAGTAAGCGCTGCCAGGGCCCGCCCGGGCGGGTGCGGGAGGTGATCGTGCCGGCGGGTACCCCCGCGCTGATGAGCTGGTGGCGGGTGGCCAGGTTGAACTGCCGGCGCGCCGCGTGGGCGGCGGCCTTCTGCCCGGCCGGTTGCGCGGGCCTGCGGTCGTTCGTCGTCTGCCCGGCCGGTTGCCCGGGCCTGCGGCTGCTCGTCGCCCGGCCGGGGGGCCGGTGGGTCGGGGGCCGGGTGCGGTCTGGCGTCTGCTGCGTTGTGATCATGCCGGCGGTATGCCCGACCCCGAGCCGCCGGACACCCCCTAGGGGTGTCTTGTGGATCAGGCCGGATCAGGGAGCGGCGTCCGGTGCCGTGGATCGCAAGGCCGAGGAGGGAGTCGACGCGGTGGGGGCACCTCCCAGCGGTAGCTGGGGGTCGGCGACCGACGAGAACGCGGCGAGGCGCGGCACCGGACGCCGCGAGCCCGGCATGATCCACAAGACACCCCCTAGTGACCTGAGTCGGAGGTTTGGCGTTAGTTCGGTATGAGCCGTCCTGGTCCGAAGATTCCGCCGTTGTCCGTGACCGATGCCCAGCGG